>CAYPUK010000108.1:0-10149 GCA_964414035.1 uncultured Thermoplasmatales archaeon
TATCGGGACTTGCGTCGAAGAGGCCATCAACTCACGCTTTTAAAAAACAATGAATCATTCACGTTTTTTACAAAAAACCAACAAGAACCTGATCAACCATCAGCATTCATCGCATGTTTTTCAGAACGAGAACTCTGCACCATCAACAATTTATCAGCGTTAATTGAGCAAAGTAAACAAAAAAATTCATTATGCTGGCTTGCTATCGCTGATGAAGAAGGAGATATTACCTATTACGATCTCAATAATCATCCATTAACCGGCATACAAAAACCAACTTCTTTTAACAAAACCACCGGAATCTTACTTAGAGATCGCGTTCTCATTTTCAATGAACTCATGGCAAAACAGCTACATCAACAAGAATTCTTTGGAAAACTATTTGGAAATGGTCTGCAAATCTCACTTGTTGAAGCATTATACTTAGTGAAAAACAAGTATCTCACTGTTCAAACACCGAAAAAAGAAAAAGTTACTGAAAAAAAATTGAAAACAATCATTGAGCAATTTCAAAATGATATCGATTGCCGATTCATCGTTTATTGTGATCTGAAAAACAACGGGCTTATCGTTAAAACCGGTTTTAAATTCGGTAATCATTTCAGAGCATATACCAAACATCCAGATGAAACCCATGCAGAATACCTTGTTCATGCTGTTTCATCCTCATATTCTCTTGGATGGGCAGAAGTAAGCAGAGCGATTAGACTAGCGCATTCAGTCAATAAAATCTTTCTTTTTGCTTGTATTGATGATCAACAAAACGTTTCTTATCTTTCATTCAAACGGATTCGGCCATAATATTTTTAAATTCAGATGACTTGCGATATCGTAATTGACTAATACGGAGTAATAAAACATGCTTGAAATCAGATGGCATGGCCATTCTTGTTTTGAAATTTCTAATGACCATACTCTTGTAACGGATCCTCATGATGGAAAATCAATAGGTATACCTACACCTATGGTAACTGCTGATATCGTTTTAGTTTCTCATGATCACTATGACCATAACAGTACCAAAACAGTTGCCAATGATCAAACCACCATCATCACGGATAAACGAAAACGAACAATTCATGATATCACCATCAAAGGTATCTCCACATTCCATGATACCTGCCAAGGAGAAAAACGAGGTGAAAACACTGTTTTTCTCTTCACCATAGAAGATATCACCTTTTGTCACCTTGGAGACTTAGGACATGCGTTAACGGATAAACAAATCGAATCACTTGGAAAAGTAGATATCCTATTTATTCCAGTTGGCGGAACATACACGCTTGATATCGATCAAATATCAGAAGTAATCTCTAAAATAAAACCGGGTATCATCATCCCCATGCACTACAAGATAGAAGGATTATCGCTTCCCATCGCACCAGTAGATGACTTTCTTTCCCATGCAACTCAGGATGTATTAAAAGTAGGAAATCAAATCGATATAGAAAAAGAAGATCTTCCTAAAAAACCAGAGATATGGGTCTTCACTTTATAATACTTAATTTTCAAATAGTTCAGGATTAACACAATTATCTGGTTTTTCACCATT
This sequence comes from uncultured Thermoplasmatales archaeon, assembly GCA_964414035.1. GTDB lineage: Archaea > Thermoplasmatota > E2 > DHVEG-1 > DHVEG-1 > EX4572-165. The sequence continues at coordinate 1,553 of CAYPUK010000108.1, forward strand.
TAAACCTTGGATCATATTCTCTGCAGCCATCTCTGCCATCTTAGACCGTGTATCTTTCGTAGCAGATCCAATATGTGGTAAAATCACAACGTTATCAAGTTGTTTAAGACGTTTTGGAATCGTTGGTTCTCTTTCATAGACATCAAGACCTGCTCCAAATATCTGATTAGTCTTAAGACCATGAATTAATGCTTTTTCATCAATGACTGGTCCCCGAGAAGTGTTTACAAGAACTGCTGTTTCTTTCATAGATGCTAATTCTTTTCTTCCGATTAAATGATGAGTTTTCTCAGTTAACGGAACATGTAATGAAATAATATCAGATTCAGAAATTAAGGTTGACAAATCAGTTTTCTTAGCATTAAGCTCAGATTCCAATACCCGATTATGCTCTTGATCAACATACAATACGTTCATATCAAATCCTTTACTTTTCAATGCCATCGCCGTTCCAATCCGGCCTGCACCGATAATTCCAAGGGTTTTTTTAGAAACGTCTTGCCCAAGCATAAGCATTGGTCCCCATCCTTCAAACTTACCGTTTCGACAAAACGAATCGCTTTCCACGATCCGTCTAGCAACAGAAAACACAAGAGCCCATGCAAGTTCAGCAGTAGTATCCGTTAATACACCAGGAGTGTTGCTCACCGGTATTTTTTTTTGTGTAGCTGTTTCAACATCAACGTTGTTAAATCCTACAGCATAATTTGCAATCATTTTCAATTTTGGAAGTGAGGAAATAACATCAGCATCAATCGTGTCTGTAAGAAGACATAACAAGCCATCGGCATCTTTTGCTTGACTAATAATTTCATCTTTAGACAAAACGCAATCTTTTTTACTAACCGTAACAGCATGATGTTTTTTTAGAAGAGTAATACCAGATTCAGGAATCTTTCTTGTGACAAAAACTTTCATATCAAATGCCTCCGAATAATGTAATCAGACATATGAGTACATAGATTCCTCTTTAAAAAAAGTAATGAAAAAAAGATGAGAAAAAAAAGAAAAAATCCGCTTAACTGCGGAGATTATCAATGATTTCTTGTTGATCATATTGACAAATGTCGCCGTTATGATCAAGTGTTCCCTCTGCAATCAATGAATATTGTGAATAGGTTGGTTGCACTAATGGTTTAGCAAAGACCTTAACCGGTGTTCCATTGGTAGCATCCTCCATAGAAAAATCCTCCGGAACAAACACAAGAATCTCAACATCAACATTTTCAATATAACGATCTTCAGCAAAAATCGATTGATATTCACTGGTTAAATTCTCTTCAATCTTCCAAGAATCCCCAAGTGGCAAAATATCTAAATCAACAATTCTATCCTTACCAGGTAATTCAAGTTCAGGATCTTCCATCGCATTGTTATCTATTTCAAATGTTGGAAGGTAAAAATGTGCATAATCATTTTGATCATATGGTGGACCATTATCACCAGTTGAAAAATCAGCAAGTTTCTTATCCCAAATATGATAATAATTCATCACACTGTAATAATCTCCCCAAGTATCGCCATATTCTTGTCTTGCCTGCCTACTTGCAGCAAAAGTAAGATTATCATTTCCTTCAAATGTCCATGGGGCAATACCAAGGCTATGTCCAAGTTCATGCAATGTCGCTGCAGCTAAAACGATACGCTGCGTTCGAGGGGTAAACGCTTGTCGCATGAGAAGCCTATAAAGACTGCTATCCACAACAATGGTATCATACCGGTTTAAGGTGGAAGGAATACAAAATCCTGCTTGATGGCCAACAATCGTATATCTAAAAATACCTTTCCGATCATCAGCAAAATGATTCTTATAAAATTGAAGCATAACTCCAGATTCTTGAGAGATAGTATCATAATGTGTTAGTAGTTCACCCCCTCCATTAAGTGGTCCTCCTGGCCAACCATTGTCAATGTAAAGGTTCATGCCATGTTCGGTGAATCGTTCCATCATAATTTGACCGGTTTCCTCATAAAAAACGTGTGGTCCATCGATGATTCCTCCACGTTCCATTCCATCGGTTTCCATGTAAATATCTGGAATAAATGGGTCTGCGAAGTATTTGGCCATTTGATATTCTTCAATGTTTTGTATGCCATCAATATCGGGATCTAAATTAACGTGGTCGTCATATGAATGTGGATCATATCCCCAATACCATTCCCAAGCAGTAGGAATTCCATCTCCATCAGGGTCAAGCATAGAATCATCTTGACGAGGATCAGTACCCAGCACATTTACCTCGGTCCAATATGGTATACCATCTCCATCAAAATCAGTTTGATAGATTTTGAACCATAATTCAAAGGTTTCACCAACATAATGACCGTAACCATCATCATCCTTGAAATAATCATCACCGCTCCATCGACCTGTGCGGTAATCATAGGTAAGATGAATTTCTTCTTTAACAACATCTTTTGTTTGAAAACCAAGTAATCCTGCACTTTCCTGTTGCATGATCTTAATGGTAACCGTACTTGTTTCTTGTTCCTCATCGACATCTTTCATAATACGATTTTCTTGAAACATGGTATCCCATGTCTCGTAAAACATTTCACCTGAAGCTCCACCAGCTGCAGCTACATCTTTACTTGAGTATTCAAGACCATCGATGGTTGCTAAATAATAAAACTTTGGCGGGTTCTTCCAGGAGGTTCCCATTTTAAGTATTTCATCAAGAAGTCCTCGATGACGGAATCGATCGAATTGCACAATGATTCCCTGATTTGTTAATGGACTGATCTGATCATCAATAGTTACTTCTTCATCTTTTGGTTCTTCAGGAGTTACGTCGTCTCCTCCAAAATAAGCCACTGCATAATACAAACCTGATAATATAATTATCAAAGCAACAAAGATAGCTGCGCCTATCATAAATTTGTTATCCTTCTGTATATCAATCATGGTGATATGTCCCCAGTAAATCTATTTACTATTATATTATAGACATAGATTTATATAAAAATGTCGGTTGGTTCTTACAATTAAGTAGGATTTTGCATTTTTTTAATCATTTTTGTGAGAAGTGCATTTAATTCAACAATACATCCTTGTGATCTTCCATTTTCTACGATTGCTCCATTAATCTCATTTATCTCTGTTGGTTTACCCTGCCGAATGCTTTGAAGCATTGAAGAAATATTGTGTTGTGTTTGTTCAATTACGTGCATTGTTTGTTCAATCATCTCTTCAGTATCAAATAAAAATCCGTTCTTTTTTGCTATTTCAGTTGATTCTTCAGTTATCTTGTGAATCATCGTAATTAAAATCGGATTTTTACTTAGATACCCGTTTTCACAATTAAAAATAGCAGTTATGGGATTGATACTTGCATTGACAATCGCTTTTTTCCAAATATCTTCTTTAATATGATTGCTCACTCGTACTGGTATTCCTACGTCATTTAACATTGATGCAATCTGAAGAATTCTTTTCGTTTTTTCACCAGAAAGTTCACCAATCACTGTTGATCCTTTTCCTTTATGATGAATCATTCCAGGTTTTACGAATTGAACGCCATGAGTAGTTATACCAGCAATAATTTGTTCTTGAGGAACAACTTTTTTGATTTGATCAATATTATTTAAGCCGTTTTGAAACGAGAGAATCATTGTTTTTTTACTTATGATCTCTTTTGCCTGTGTGATTGCTTTTAAGGTATCAACTGATTTCACCGAAAGAATGATTACGTCTGGAGTTTGGTTGATTTGATGAACGTGTTCAACTGCAGATATTTTTCTATTTACGCTTGTTTTTCCACTGATTTGTAATCCATGATTGTTAATTTCTTGGATATGTTGTTTTCTTCCAATCAAGGTAACATTATTTTTCTTAGAGAGTATACCACCAAAAAAGGACCCGATTGCTCCAGCTCCAAGTACAACAATGTTCATTACTCAATACCAACCTTTTGCATGTTTTTTCCAATTTCCTCTTTGGTTTCACCGATGAGAGGAGTCAATACGGGTAAGAAATACTGTTCTTGTAATTTTTGGATTTCATCTACCATTGAAATGATATCATCTTGACATGTTATCCCGCTACATAATGCTAAGCAATGATTTTTTTGGATTTCCTTCCGAATGAAATCATTCATGTTTTTTTGATCCCTCTGAGAATACAGTACTGGTTTTTCATCGATATACCATTTATTTAAAAAATGCGTAATCTGATCAGAACGCGTCTCATCAAAACTGATCAAGTGAACTTTGCATCCTCGTTTCATCAACAACCAACTTGCAAGAATATCCTTTTGGTCTTTTACAAAGCAACATACTGTTCCTTGAGTGCCATAGGGTAATCCACCAACACCATTAATTTTTTCTAAAAAAAGAAATGATTGATTATCTCGGATTTCAATGAACAGTTCAAGGTCAGGCCGATTCAAATCAACCGTTGAATGAAAATGATCACAAACTGCTTGACCAATATGAACTGCAGCATCCTGACTAGAATATGAATGAACGCCACTTCTTCGAACTCGTAAAGCAAAAGTGGTTTTTTCAGTAAGATACCCGTTTAACAACTGTAACACATCTTCAGTTAACATTGATAACTTTGAAGAGGACTCCCAGACAAGACTAAATGAAACGATACCAAAGATCTTTTTTAATATCTTTAATGATTTTTTAATTTCATCAGTGGTTAGAAAAATTCGACCACGTTTCAACACTATCTTTAAAGGAATATTTTCTTGTAAAAATGCATGCTCAATGTTTCTTTTTAAATAATGAGTGAATTGCCGACGGGTGTATTCGGCCTTTAATCCAATTTCTCCATATCTGATAAGAATCTGAGATTGTTTCACAAAAATCGAAAACAGCAATGATAATACATATAGATTTGGATGACCGTTATAAGATATAAACCTGAAAGTTTTTTATACTATCTTATCTTATAATATTATTGTAAATGTATTATCGATTAAAAACCGTGTTTGGATTGGTCTCAGTACTCTGCATAATACTTCTATTAAGTACTAGTTCAATCACTGCTTGTAAGGACATCATCGCAACTGGTGATGCCACCGATGGAGACTATAACCTTTTATTAAAAGTAAGAGATCCAAGCCGACCTGGTTTACAAGTATTAACCCAAATCCCTGTAGGCTACGAATACACCTATCATCACCCCTGGACTGGAAAACCAATGTCTTTTAGCGTAGATCAAGCATATATCGGGGTTACTTCAGAACAAGATGTTCCTCCAAATATCGTGAAATCCGGTATGGTGTTAACCGATGCAGGACTTGCGTTTGGTGACGCAGATTCTGTTTCTCGATGGGTTAATCCTACTCGATATGCATGGGATGATTTTGATTGGATCCGGTTTAGTTGCGAACAAGCTGTTTCAGAATCTGAAGCAGTTGACCTTTTAACTGTTGAAGCAGTAGATCAATTACATGCAACCGGGGTTTCTGAAAATCTTTGTGTTGTTGGACCAAATAAAGGCTATTTAATTGAAGCAGATGCGTACCGATATCATATAAAAGAAATCAGCAACAGTGTAGATGTCATTTCAAATTATCCAAGGGAATTATGGAATACGCAAATTATTAGATCACGATTTATTGCTGATTCATATAATGCAACTGTAAATAAGAATGTGAAAGAAAATGGTCTTATTCATTTGAATGGGATTGCTCAAATCAAAGTTTTAGAGATATCTTCAGATTCAATACGTGTGAGACAACTTCCTTTTTTTACAAACATTGGGTATCATGATGGAAAACCCTCTTTTTTCATGCCACCTAAAACAATTCATGTAGGGGAATCTAAAACCGTTGGTGATTTTTATGTTTCACTAGAATCCATTTCGGATAATAGTGCAAAGATTCAGTTAACGACTGCAGTTCATGCTTGGGAACAAGCATTGTTAGGGAAAATCATTCCTAAAAAAGGACAAATCACTGTTTCTGATATGATAAACTGGTCGCGGTTAGATGCTGATGATCTTACTGATGTCCGACCTATGTGTGAAGCAACCTATCCATATGAAGGAGTTGCTATTTATCAAATACCATCTGAGAACTATCGATTTTTAAGTAAAGGATGGTTCTCTGCAAATCATGCGTGTAGTAGTATTTATGTGCCCTTTCATAATTCAAATACAGATATTTATCAGCCATATGAAACTGGTAAAGCTGCAGAACTATGCTTGTTTCTTTATCAGAATCATTCGGATGAGTTACTTCCTATCATTCAGTCCGTTGAAGCGGTTTTTTTGATTGAAAATACTTTTTTTGACACTTGGGCAAAACAGACTACATCATCACAACATATAATATCCGAAGTATTAACCACGGTTGATACCAGCATGCAAGAACAAGCTTGGATCATGCAACAACTTTTGTATAACATTAGTAAACTTGAAGGAAATCAACAACAGATGCTTTTCAATTGTTCAGAAAATCTTTGGAATACTAATTATACTAATTCAATTGAATCCATGGGAACTATTCTTACTAAGTTATCTTCATTGCATCTAACGTTTGTAAAAGAAAGTATAATTCAACTTATGCAGTCAACCACCATGTGTCATATCAATATACTTGAAAGTACCGGTCAACCAGTTGATGGATTAATACAACTGTATGAAGAAGGCAATTATTTGTTGAATCAAAAGCAATATATTGATGCTGCAACAGTATTTAAACAAATTATCAATCACTCTAAAACATACTTTATGGTTAATCCATAACTGAATTTGATTTGGATTAAATCAAATATTCTATGGATAAAGAAAAAAAGTACATTCATACGCAAATCAAAGAATTCATTAGGCATTCAAATGATAAGTTTCTATCTTTAGATCTCAATTACTTTTTTTAAAAAAATGAATTGGTATGCCAAAAAACGCTTTTTTCTTTTCCATTCTTCAATTTAATTTTTTTCATTCATTTTAAATAAGAGTTTAAACTTTCAATTTTTTGTTAAAAAACATCATTAAAAAATATGGATGATGGTTGCACTCACAGTTTGTTTAAATGAGAATTATTCAAAACAGGTTATTCGTTCATAATTAGAATATAAAGTGAACTGTGTGACTTTGCAGAAAGTAAAAGGAGTTGGAAAAGAGATAATAAAAATGTATCATGGTGGCAATAATGATGGGTAAGAGTAAAAAACTGATATGGAACATCATATCCAGCGGTCTTACTCAATCACATGAGATTGAACCGCTCAGAAAAGTAATGCTCATCAATCTGATAACCCTGTCAGGCTTTTCCATACTTATGCTTCTTTCCATCATTGCTTATCTGCAACAAGCGTATTTGTTAACCATTATGGATGCCATTTTTGGCTTCTTCCTCATAGGTCTTTTCTTCTATTTAAGATCTTCAAAGAAAACCGACCGAGTTGCTATAATCGGGACTAGTTTAGCAGGACTTTTTCTTTTTATCTTACTGTTCAATGGAGGCGTTAACAACACTTCTTTTATCTGGTCTCTAACCTATCCACTCATCTCCTTATTTTTATTAGGAAGTAAGAAAGGATCCATATCCTCATTAACCCTCTTAGCATCATCAGTGTTCATCTTTGTTTTTGGTGAACAAGTACCATTTTTTACAACGTATAGTACTGATTTTATATTACGATTTATCCCTGCATATTTCATCATTTACTTATTTGCTCTAGTCATGGAACAAGTTCGAGAGCAAGTGCAAAATAATCTCTCAGATTCAAATCTCAAACTAAAAAAAGCTCATGATGCACTTAGATCATTTAACAAAGAACTAGAAACAAAAGTAAAAGAGAGGACTTCAGAAGTTGAAAAATTACTCAAACAAAAAGATGAATTCGTCAATCAACTCGGTCACGATTTAAAAACCCCGCTTGGGCCACCATTAAGTTTGCTTCCCATCATAAAAAAACATACCACTAATCAAAAGGATAAAGAACTGATTAATGTGGTCCAACGAAACATTAATTACATGAAAACACTAGTTCAAAAAACATTAGCATTAGCCCAATTAAATTCACCAAATACAACCATCTCAAAAAAGAAAGTCAATCTACATCAGAAAATACAGGATAGCATTAATCAAAATAAATATTTGTTTGAAGAAAAACAAATCAGCATATCAACTCACATTCCAGAACATCTTTTTGTGTATGCAGATCAATTACGACTTGAAGAATTATTAAATAATCTATTGAATAATGCAATCAAATACAATAAGCAGCAAGGCTCAATAGATATCCATGTGGCAGAAAAAAACGATATGCTAGTAACTTCCATTCAAGATGATGGTATCGGAATGACTGCTGAGCAAATTGAGCAAATCTTTGATGAATTCTATAAAGCTGATGAAAGCAGACATGATTTTGATAGCAGCGGACTTGGCATGCCTATTTGCAAAAGAATTGTTGAAAAACACGGTGGAGATATATGGGTTGAAAGCAAAGGAATTGGGAAAGGAACAACAGTATCTTTTACGCTTCCCATGCAGAATTCATTGACAAATATGAAATCTAACTTAAGATCATATGATGAAATCAGTAATAAAATCGATGAAATCATACGATAGATCATTAAGAAGTAAAAAATTCTTTTTAAACTAAGTCGCCTGATTTTTTACCTGATAAAAACGTAA
>CAYPUK010000109.1:0-2137 GCA_964414035.1 uncultured Thermoplasmatales archaeon
GTCATTAGGCCAATTTTTAATGGTGATTGCAAGAAATTCTGAAGAATTACTTGTTCCCATTCAGATCTCCTTCATATCTATTTTTTTAATGAGTTCAACAACGTTACATGCTTCGTTGATTTATCCTAAAAAAAGAAAAATTATGAATCTAAAAGTGTTGCCTCTTTTACTGTATCTTCCTTTGGCGATTTTTGTTTTCCTTGTTTTTACCAATAACGTTCATTCCTTCTTTTTGAAAAATATCGCTTACAACCCAAACACGATTTTACATCACTCAATAACATATGGACTTATTGGAAACATTGGAAAGGTAATACCTTATCTATTCGTCCTTATTTCATTTGGCTTGTTCACCTATTCAGGCATACAACATAAAGGACGATTAAGAAACGGATCACTACTACTTTCCACAGGTCTATTTTTAGGTATCTTTTCATCTGTTTTATCTGAATTTCAAATAATGCCGGCAACAACGCTTTTCCCTCTTTCTGGTTTGTTCTTTGCGATTGCAATCATCAAATATCAAATGGTTTTCATCACTCCTGCAACAGCAGCGGATAATATTTTACGGACGATGAACGATGGATTGATCATTACTGATAGAAATAATGATATTATCAAAATAAATAATGCGATTACTTCTATGCTTGGTTTCTTAGAAGAAGATCTAGTCAATAAGAACATAAAACTACTTTTTAGAAATAACGATTTATCTCTATGCTCAAAAACGTTACAAAACATTCAACATGGAAGAATGATAAATAGTTATGTTGAAGAACTTTTATGCAAGAATAACAGTAAAATCTATGGTTCGATAAACATATCCTCTATCTGGGAAAATGAAGATATCGTTGGATATGTGTATAATATTAGGGATGTAACGAAAGAAAAACGAGACGAACAACGATTAAAGGAATCAAAGAATGCGCTTGAACACACGAATAAATCATTACAAAAACGAACACGAGAAGTAGAGTCTCTTCTTCAACAAAAAGATGAACTTATCCATTTGATGGCACATGATATAAAAAATCCGTTAAGCACTCCGATGAATGTGTTACCGATCGTTGAAAAAAAGATAACTGATGGGAAGCTGAAACATATGCTGAATGTTTCGATAAAAAACATTCATACCATTCATCGGATCATTGATGAAACATTAAAACTGTCTAAATATGAAGATTTTTTAGATGTAACCAAACAAAAAAAGATACCGGTAAGTGATTTAATTAATAAAGTGGTCGATGCAAATCAATCACTTATTGAAAATAACCAGTTCAATGTTGAAACAGTGTTTGATGATGATTTAGTTTTTTTTGCTGATGAGTTTCAAATGGAGGAAGTCTTGAACAATCTGATTTCTAATGCAATTAAATATACTCCTCATGATACTTCAGGTGTTATGAAAATTGAGGCAAAAAGAGATGATGAATACGTAGTGATATCAGTTAGCGATAACGGAAAAGGTCTTACTGAGCGTGAAAAAGTAAAGGTTTTTGAAAAATTTTACAAATCTGGTTCACCTCGAAAAGGTATGGACAGCACGGGTTTAGGATTAGGAATTTGTAAAAATATAGTTGAAAGGCATGAGGGAACCATCTGGGCTGAAAGTGAAGGAGAAGGGAAAGGATCTACATTTTATATTTCTCTGCCACTTAGAGATGAAGGTAAAAACGAAGATATGAAACCTGCTGATTCAGTTGAACATAAGGTTGATCAGTTGATTTTAATCCGCTGAATTCATTGAACTGTTCTTTATATATGAAAAATAATTAATAGAAGAGAAGGATTTATTTTTTTAATAATTGAAGGTGAGGAAGCGTATGGAATCGAAAAAAAAGATGTTAATACTTGGTAATGTAATCGCTGTTTTTGCAACAATTATTGTAAACGCACTAGCAAATATTCTACCGATTGGAGGGAACTATACTGGGGATATTTCTGATAATATTCCAAATTTGTTTGTTCCTGCAGGGTTAACCTTTGCGATTTGGGGTGTGATTTATGTTCTCATCCTTTTATTTGCTGGGTATCAACTCGCCCAACTTTTTGGAAAACTTGATGCGAAAAGTGATTATCTTGATAAGATTAGTTTTTGGTTCATCTTTGGTGCCATTGGTAATATCGTTTGGATTTT
>CAYPUK010000110.1:0-32609 GCA_964414035.1 uncultured Thermoplasmatales archaeon
AAAACCGATCCATTCATCGATGTCATAAACGGCAAAAAAGAAGTTTACATCACCGTAGAACTTCCAGGTGTCGACAAAGAAAACATCGATGTCGAACTCACTAAAGACACGCTCACCCTTGACGTTAAAGACCCAGAACGAGGCTTTACAAAAGAAGTGGATCTTCCCGCCGAAGTGACCAAAAAACCAGTTGAAGCAAAATACAACAATGGTGTCCTAAGCATTACGCTAAAAAAACGAAAACAAAAGAAAAAAGGAAATAAAATAAACATCGACTAAACCACCCAATATTTCTTTTTTATTTTATTAAACTAACAAAAGGAGATGATTATGAACAAATCTGAAGAATACACTCTCAAAGTAAAAGAAGCCAAACCCCGCGATAGCGGAAGAGGTATTGCACGAATCGACCAACAAATTCTCGATCAACTCACTATCATACCTGGAGATGTAGTTACCCTCACCGGTAGAAACAAAACCGCTTGTATCGTCTGGCCCGGATACCCTGAAGACACGGGATCTAAAACAATTCGTATTGATGGAACCATTAGAAAAAACGCTGGCATCGGTATAGATGATAAGATTACCATCAAAAAAACAACGGTAAAACCAGCACAAAAAATAACATTAGCCCCAACCGAAGAACTCAAACTCATCGGTGGAGAAGAATACCTTTCACAAATCCTTGAAGGACGCATCATCACTAGAGGAGATCTTATCGAACTTACCGTCATGGGACGAAAAATCGATTTAGTCGTCACCAAACTCAACAGTCAAACAGAACATGCCATCATCCAACAAACAACCACTGTTAAAATCAGTGAAAAACCAACAAATCCTGAAGAACAAAAAATACCAAAAATAAGCTACGAAGACATCGGCGGACTCAACGATGAAATCAAACAAGTCAGAGAAATGATCGAACTTCCACTCAAACATCCTGAACTCTTTGAAAAAATGGGTATTGAACCACCAAAAGGAGTCTTATTACACGGACCACCCGGCACAGGGAAAACACTGATTGCAAAAGCAGTAGCTCATGAATCAAACGCAAACTTCTTCACACTCTCAGGTCCAGAAATTATGAGTAAATATTATGGTCAAAGTGAAGAAAACCTTCGAAATATCTTTAAAGAAGCAATAGAAAACGCTCCATCAATCATCTTCATCGATGAAATCGACTCCATTGCTTCAAAAAGAGAAGAAACACATGGAGATGTAGAACGACGAGTTGTCGCTCAACTCCTTGCAACAATGGATGGATTAAACGAAAGAGGAAAAGTCATCGTAATTGGTGCAACAAACAGAGTAAACTCTCTTGATGAAGCCCTCAGAAGACCCGGCCGGTTCGACAGAGAAATCGAAATCGGCATTCCAAACCGTAAAGGTCGAAAAGAAATCCTTGAGATCCATACCCGTGGCATGCCACTTTCCGAGAACGTCAATCTTGATAAATTCGCTGAAATCACCCATGGATACTCCGGAGCAGACTTGCAAGCACTTAGCAAAGAAGCAGCAATGAGAACACTACGAAAAATAGTTCCAGAAGTCGATTTAGACCTGGAATCAATTCCTGCTGAGATCCTAAACAAACTCGAAGTCACCGATGATGATTTTTACGAAGCATTCAAATCACTTACTCCAACCGCACTTCGAGAAGTCGTCATAGAATCACCAAATATTTCCTGGAAAGACGTTGGAGGACTCGCCGATTCCAAACAAGATTTACAAGAATCCGTCGAATGGCCAATGAAATACCAAGATGTCTTTGAACACATGGATGCAAAACCACCAAAAGGAATACTTCTCTATGGCCCACCAGGTACTGGAAAAACGCTTCTGGCAAAAGCAGTTGCTTCAGAAAGTGAAGCAAACTTCATAAGCGTCAAAGGACCAGAGTTTATGAACAAATGGGTTGGCGAAAGCGAAAAAGCAATCCGAGAAACATTCCGTAAGGCAAGACAAGCTGCTCCATGCATCATATTCTTCGATGAACTTGATGCCATTGCACCAACACGAGGAGAAAGTTGTGGATCAAGCCAGGTCACAGAACGAATGATCAGTCAACTACTCACTGAGTTAGATGGCCTTGAATCATTAAAAGATGTAACTGTTATCGCAGCAACAAACAGACCCGATATTATAGATACCGCATTGCTTCGCCCCGGCAGATTTGACAAACTCATCTCAATTCCAACACCAGACAAAGAAGCACGAAAAGAAATCTTTACCATTCATACCAAACACAAACCATTAGCTGATAACGTTGATTTAATAAAACTATCAGAAAAAACCGAAGGATATACCGGTGCCGATATCGCAGCAATCTGTAATGAAGCCGTGATGGCAAGCATTAGAGAATACATTGCAACCGGCAATCCTCTTGACAAAAAACATCTTGACAAACTGAAAGTTCAAAAGAAACATTTCGACAAAGCAATGAACAAAGTCAAAGCAATGCCAAAAGAAAAACTTGAGAAGTATACAACGATTGCAAAAACCTTTGATGAATAAATACGCTCAAGTTTCCTTTCTTCTTTTTTTATTTTCATCCAAAAATCTTTTTACTATTTATGAATTCAGGTTGACCAATGGCTAAAAACATTCTTGTCATCGGATTAACTCAAGAGCATGCAGGTAAAACAAGTCTTGCTCAGGCACTCCTTTCCTATTTTTCAGATCAAGAACAAAAAACCTGTGGATTCAAACCATTTTCTGGATATAATTATTGGTACCATTTTGACATGGCTCATCGATCATTATCAGAAGGAAGACTTTACAGCAAGGATATTACTAAGCTTCAACAATTTTCGACATTAAAAACAACCATTGAACAAGTTAATCCTATTCACCGACTATGGAATGAACCTGCAATCATGGATAGTCTTACCACCATTCCTCCTTTTATCATGGATCGATTTAGCATTTACCAAAACAGCAATCTTAAAAAACATCTTCTCATCAATCAACTTCTTATAAATCGATTACCACAGGAATATCAAAAAAAGTTAGATGAAAAAAATTATGAGATCCATCAGATAGAGACCATACAAGCAATGAATACGATTATTCAATCATATTACAACCAAGCAATTGAAAGTTGTTATCAACAAATTAAAAGAAAAGCAGATGTCATCGTAGTTGAAAGTTATGCAGATAATGCATTATTACCCTGGAAAAACATGTCAAACTTTGATATCGTCCTTGGCATAAAACCATGGGAGATTCATCGATTTGATCCAGATAAATATGTGAAAGCAGTACAACTTTCAAAACCAGTTTCAGCTTGGGAAACATCGACGAAAAAACTCACTAATCTTCTTAAACCACTTGAAATTTTTAAGCAAAAACCAGCAGTATCTTCTGACATCATTGACAATTTAAAAGAACAAATCCCAAAGATGATCTCATAAAAAAAGGAGGAAAAATAAGTTAAAGTTTCTTACTTACTTTTTGAACATCTTTAGCAAAAGTTGTTACCAATAATTTCATTGGTCTTCCTATAACCTCTTCAACGCTAGCATCATAAGAAAGTGATCCGAGATAATCCACTCTTAAGTTGGATACTTCTTGTGAAATATACTCACTTGAATCGCGTACCATGTTCCCCACCACACCAAGTAACGGTAATTTTCCTTCAATCAAGATCTTTAAGAGTTTTTCAACAGCTCCAAATGCTACTTTTGAAGGAGTGGTCACTACTAAAAACTTGGTTTGTGGAATGTAACTGATCACATCTAATGTTTCATCACCAATTCCCGGTGGTAAATCTAAAATGAGATAATCAAGATCATCCCAGCGAGTAATAGCAAGAAGTTCTAGGATGATATTAGTGACATCATCACCTCTAAAAGCACCAGGTTTATCCTCAGAAAAATATACCAGGCTCATAAACTTAATACCCTTAATTTCTTGAGGAATAATGCCATGTTCTTCATCAGGAAAACCATCAGGTGAAAAACCTAAGATAAGATGAGATGAAGGACCATAAAGATCAAGATCAAGTAAACCAACCTTTTTTCCTTGTTTAGCTAATGTTAATGCAAGAGTCGATGCAACCATACTTTTTCCAACACCACCCTTACCACTAGCCACAGCAATGACCTGGTTTACATCTTTTAATCGAGTTTGAATAACACTAGGACGCGGCTCCATTACAATCTCACTCCTTAACTCCTTTAATCGAGGAAACACTCACTCCCCGGCCTTTCACAATTCGAAAATCAGGACTACCGCATTTCGGACAACGGGTATGAACAAAGGCTACTTCTGGAATAAAATGAATGGCTTCTGCTTCATCAGCACTTAATTTATCTTTCATATCCGTAAACTGCCAGGTGTGTTCACACTGTTTACATTGAAGTTTTGTTTCCTCAGTTTCAATGTTAATAGTGACATCTTGAAATTTATCCCTATATGTTTCAACAAGTTCATCTAATGCGAATTTAAAAATGTCATCAGCGATTTGTTGCAATGCCCCCAATCTAACATTGATTTCTGTAATTTTTTTCAGTTTTTCTTTTTCTGCAGCAGCAATAGATGATTTAATAACCGATTCTGCTAACGCCCATTCATGCATACAGCCTACCCTCATTTATCACTCTTGTTTAAACTTTTTTATCCCCTCTTTATAAGGAGATGATGTGTTTTCTTTTGATTTGAAAAAGAATCCTTTTTTTCGTTTTGGTGAAACAACTAAAGAAACAGCAAAACCCGTTGCTGAAACAACAACGATTGCTGCCCCAATTGGAAAATCAGCAAGAAGCGACAGATAAAAACCTAGCAAACAACTCACGATACCGATCAATGGTGAAATAACCATAATTTTTTTGAAATCATAAAAAAATTGATATGCTGTTGAAGTTGGATTTACAATCAAGGCAAACACAAGGAGGCCACCAACAAGTTTTAAGGAAAGTGCAACAGCAAAACCAGTGAAAAAAAGAACAGAAAAATAAAACAATTTTGTGTTGATCCCGGATGATTCTGCAAGTTTTCGATGAAACATCACTGCTACTAATTCTTTGTAAAAAACGATTACAAAGACTAGTAAGCCAAAGGCAAGAAGTGAGAGCAATAACACATTGTCATAATTAACTGAAAACAGGCTTCCCCAGAGAATACTTAATGCTCTCCCTGTTGCTGCTTCACCAGGTTTTAATGAAAGGAAGATGAATCCAAGGGCAATCATCACTGAAAACAAAAATCCGATGACCACATTACTTTCAAGTCGGGCTTTTTCAGATAATGGTCCAAGAATAAGAGCGGTTGCAAACGCAAAGAAAACTGCACTAATCATAGGATCAATAGAAATTAAGATTCCAAATGCAGCACCAGCAAAAGCGGCATGTGACATGCAATAACCAATGGAGGATAGATTCATTCGAACCACAAAGGTTCCCATTGTAGAGCAGACAAAACCTGCAAGGACTGCTCCAAGGATTGATGGAAGTAAGAACAATAAGGGAAGATCGGTCATTGTTTTCCTCCTTTTGGAAACAATGAATGAACTAATTCTGATCGTAACACGTTTTCTTTAGTATCATCCATCACAATTGATCCTTTATCCATGACAATAACTCGATTGCATCGTTCTGGAAGAAAGGTGAGATCATGAGACACCATTACGATTGTGGTTTCGTGTTGATCATGAACTCGATTGAGTAGTATTTCAATTTGGTTTCGAGCAGAGAAATCAAGGTTTGAAAATGGTTCGTCAAGCAATAACACATCGGGTTCTTGAGCTAGTGCTCTAGCTAAAAGGATCTTTTGAAATTCTCCACCAGAAAGTTTTCCGACTGCTCGGTTTGCATAATCAATCATTCCAACTAGGCCCATGCTTTTCCAAACGATATCCCAGTCTTTTTTTGAGGGGAATCTGAATAATCCAATCTTTCCACTTCGCCCAGACATCACAATATCTTTACAAAGAAAGGGAGCTCGTGGTTCGATTTCAAAATTTTGAATGACATATCCAATATGTTTTCGAATATTATTTTTATGATTTTTAATTTTTTTATCAAAGACCTTTGCTTCTCCAGCCGTATTTGGTAGAATACCATTTATGGTTTCCAAAAGCGTTGTTTTACCTGCTCCGTTTGGCCCAATGATTGATAGAAAATCATTTTTTTTAACAGTGAGATTAATATCATGGATAACCGGGATTTTTTCTCCCTCATAAATGGTATCTACTTGATTTAGTTCTATGATTGCTGGATTTTTTACCATGAATATCTCTATTATTCTATTTGGAAAAGATCAGTATCCTTTCGAGCATACATATCTTCTGAATATGAGATGATGTTTTCTTTGGTGACATTATCATCGATTTCTTGTTGCACTTTTTTTTGTAAAGAAATCGTTATTTTTTTACCTGTTTTATTTGAAAATTCTACTTTCGCAATCTTTTCATTTTTTACAGTGATATTTCCTTTTCCAAGAGTGCAACCAGATCCAAGTTGTATTCCATCGATAATGCAAGAAATCGGTGGGGTTGTTCCAGTTGAAACAGTAACTGTTTTTTCAAAGGGATCTGAGCCAAGTTGTTCACATGCAATTTTTCCCATTTTATATCCTAAAACAGCATACGGGCCTAAATGTCCATGAAATCGTTCGATTGTTTTTAATGTTTCATCCATTAGTTGTTCACCTCAGTTATTTTTTCCTATACATCATAAAAATGATACCGCAAAGAATAAGCGCAATGATTGTTGTGACACCAAATGCATTTCGTTGCAATTCAACAGCATCCAGTTGGCTTTGTAATTCTCGGGTTTGTGTGGTTGTTAGATCAAAAGATTTGATTCCTTTGATGAGTTGATCAGTGTTATATGTAATCATTTCCAGATAGGTATCCGTATTTGGTACGGCTCCAGGAAAATTTGAGAAAATAACATGGCTTACCCCAGATTCTCCTGCGACCCTGGCACCAAATTCAGTTCCACTTTGAAGGTTATCTACAACTGCCGATACTCCTTCTTCAGAAGCAGCAGTAATAACCTCAAGTTCATCTTGAACTGATAATCCTTCTGGTGGTGGATAATAATAGGTAACGTTAAGACCAATCCATTCTAAGTAATCTTTTTGCCATTCCATACTCACGATTTTTCTATCCGTGAACCCTTCGGTTTCTATTTGATTTTTTAATTCCTCTGCTTTTTCATTGATCGCTGTTAGATATGTATCTGCATTTTCTTGGATGATGGTTTCTTTTTCTGGAATAGCAGTTTTTAGACCTTCTGTGATTTTTTCAACGTAAGCGATTGCTCCTGTGGGTATGTTCCATTCTCCCAATCCGGGACATTTAATTTCTGTGTAATCTAAGTTTCCAGATTTATTAAGCAAGCTTTCTAACCAGGGCTCCCAACCTAATGAAATAATGATATCCGCGTTCACAATTTTAGAGACATCACTTGGTGACGTGTCAAAGTGCGCTGGACAGACGCCTGCTGGCATGATGTATTCTATGGTAACATTATCGATAACGATGTTTGAGGTGAAATCAGCAAGTGCTGAGTTGGTGCAAACAATTTGTACGGTTTCTTCTTCCCCTAAGGCAGTTGGCATCATAATGTTAGTTGCGATAAATGCAACTAAAATGAGTGGTATCGCTTTTTTGAATTTTTTTTTCATGATCTTCACCGTAAGTATTACTTTTTTTTATTTCGTAACACGTGATAAGTGGTACTGTTATAAGCTTTGCGGATAACAAAAAATTTAAAATCGTAGCACGAATATGATCTTTTCGTGTTACCATGGACAATATTAAAAGATTCGGTGTTTCTATCGAACCAGAACTTCTTAAAAAGTTTGACAAACTTATCGATGAGGAAGGATATGAAAATCGTTCAGAAGCAATCAGAGACCTCATTCGAAATTCGTTGATTGCCACTAAAAAACATAATCCAGAAAGTATTGCTATGGGAACACTTACTATGATCTATGATCATCACACCGGTAATCTTACAAATCGGTTATTAAAAATTCAACATGATCACACCTCTGAAATCCTCACCACAACTCACATTCATCTTGATCATGACAACTGTTTAGAAGTCTTAATTTTAAAAGGAAAAACAAAAAATATTCAGAAACTTGCTGATAATATCAAATCATTGAAAGGAATTAAACATGGAGAACTAGTGATGACCACCAGTTCCTATTAAAAGAAATTAAAAAAATTAGTTTTTTTCTATTGCTTCATTTAAATCTTTAACAAAAGCGTCAACATCTGTTCCATGGACTGCTGCAATATCTTTTAATGATTCAAAAGATGCTGCAATGCAACCAATGCATCCCATATTGTATTTTGCAAAGACGCTTACGGTTTCAGGGTATTTTTCTATTACTTCTCGGATGTTCATATCTTCGGTTATCTTTGTTTCTGGCATAATTCATCACTTAAACGTTAACAATTGTGATACAGGAGTAAGTGATATTTAATAGTTATGATGCCACTCAATTAATGTACGGGTTTGGGCTCAAAAAACGAGTTTTTGAATCTATCGAAATATCAAACCTAAAAAGTTGATTTTCTAAAAAATTTTAAATATACCACGATTTTTTTTATAGGAAGTATAAAAAATCCTTGATAGTGAAACCCAACTGGTGGAGAGTAGAATGACAAACTATTTTCAAATATTAGGAATCATCTTTGGTATTGCCGCAATGTTAAAACCGTTTTATATGCATCTTATTCCATGGGATGAAAATAAATTTATAAAAAAAGCATACAAGAAGAAACGCCCAAAATGGATTATACCTGTTGCAATTTTAGGGATTATACTTGTTTTATTCACATGGTATATGGAATTAACTACAAAAATTGAATTTTCAATTATCATTACTTTATTATTTTCTTTAACCATGGTAAAAGCATTGATGTTACTTTTTGATTATGAAAAATTCCAAAAATGGGTATCAGGAATGGTTAATCACAAAGAAGGAAAGAAAATAGTGATTGTTGATGTATTCGTTGGACTATTTGGTCTGATACTATTGTTAATATCACTACTTTTACTTTGAGCGTTTATAAACTAAATAAGCGTAACATTGAAGATAAATGCAAACATACTTCATCACTATAGCATGATAGAAAAATATTCTTTAAAGAGCAAAATCCTTCTTTTAATTTCAATAATTGGTTTCTCGGGTGGATTACTGGTTCCTCTATTTGGAGTTATCGATCATAAATTTTGGGGAGAAACAATTAGTGGCCAGATGGATTTTGTTTTCTTTTTAATTTTTGCAGTTTTATGCCTTTTTGTCATAATATATTCCTTTATAAACAAAGATCCCAAAATAGATGCTAAATTAAATGGATACGCATATTTTATTGCTTCTGTAGGGCTTTGTATAAACGGATTTTGGCTGATAATGGGAATTATCTTATTTTCATATTGAATTATAACTTACAAGAAGAAAGGATAATTAAATCTCTTCTTTTCTAATAAAAGCAAAATAGTTGCGCACGCAACTTTTATATAAGTGAACGAACATAGGCAATAGTTGCTAACGCAACTAAATTATGATTTGCAAAGCAATTAAAAAGGGAACAAACATGAACCATCCAAAATCCATTGGAAGATACACTTCCTGTATCTACCGCAATTTTCACAAATATATGCACGATCAACTTCAAGAATACAACCTCGGAAGCGGACAATTCCATTTCCTGATGATGCTTTACAACAAAGATGGAGTCAACCAAGAAACACTTGCAGAAACACTAAACATAGACAAAGCAACAAGCGCACGAGCCATCAAAAAACTCGAACAACAAGGATTCGTAACCAGAAAAAAAGATACTAACGACCGAAGAAACTATAACGTGTTTCTCACTGAGAAAGCAAAAAAACTCAAACCTAAAATCAGAAAAACACTTCACAATTGGACAAAAATACTGTTAAAAGACATTCCTAAAGAAGATGAAGAACGGCTATACACTCTCTTAGAAAAAATAGCGCTAAATGCAACAGAATACCATTCAACAGAGAGGAAAAATGACTGAAAACAAAAAAATAAATCCCAACCCCGCACTGAAAAACCAAACCGAAGGCGTAAAAACACTGCTCGGAGAACCAAAAAAAGCAGTTATGAAACTCGCCGTGCCAATGATCTTAGCAATGCTCATCCAAACAGTGTATAATCTTGCTGATGCCCTCTGGGTATCAGGACTGGGAGCAGATGCACTCGCCGCCGTTGGATTCGTCTTTCCCTTTTTTATGATGATCATAGCCCTTGGAACCGGCATTGGACTAGGATCAGGATCCGCGATATCTCGAAAAATAGGAGCAGAGGATAACGACGGTGCAGACAACGTTGCAGCTCATTCCATGACACTGCTCATCATCATATACCTTGCTTTCTCAATACCGTTAACATTCTTCTCACAACCTATCTTCGAAGCACTCGGAACAGGAGAAACACTCAGCCTCACTGTATCCTATGCACAAGTCATCTTCATAGGATCATTTTTTATCTTCTTCAGCAACATCGCTAACGCCATTCTCAGAGGAGAAGGAGATGCAAAACGAGCAATGTATGCTCTCGCTTTAGGATCAGGACTAAACATTGTTCTCGACCCAATCTTTATTTACACACTTAATATGGGTGTTGCTGGAGCTGCATGGGCAACTATCCTTTCATTTGCCATCGCATCAATACTTCTCGCAAACTGGCTATTCTTCAAAAAAGACACCTTTGTTAACTTCACCTTTAAACACTTTCATTTCAAAAAACACATCATTAAAGACATATTTGGAGTAGGAGTTCCTGCATCATTCTCACAACTCTCCATGTCCCTATCAATGCTTATCATAAACTTCCTTATCGTTTACATCACCGCAGGAAACACTGATGGCGTGGCAATATACTCAACAGGATGGCGCGTCGCAATGATAGCTGTTTTACCAGTAATGGGCATAGCCACCGCAGTTATATCAGTAAGCGGAGCGGCATACGGAGCGAAAGCATATGAAAAAGTAAGCATTTCCCATCTTTATTCAGTAAAAATCGGGTTTATCTTCGAACTCATCATTGCCATAGGAATATTTGTTTTCGCACCACAAATCGCAGCCGTGTTCAGCCGAGCAGAAGCAGCAAGTCATCTTGAGCCAGGACTCATACAATTTTTCAGAGTGATGAGTATTTACTATCCATTTATCTCTCTAGGAATGCTCTCCTCATCCCTCTTCCAAGGAATCGGAAAAGGAGTTAACTCATTCATCGCTACTGTCCTACGAACACTCATCTTCACTATGCTTTTCATCCTTGTCTTTGCAATCACTCTCGATGGCGGTCTCGTTGGAATTTGGTGGGGGATTGTTGTCGCAAATGTAATTAGTTCATTTCTTGTATTTTTCTGGGTGCGAACTTACGTTAAAAAGCTGATGAAAACAATTATCCCAGTAGGAGCATAACTGAAAAAGATTTTACACATCAAATAATACTTTCACAAAACAAGGATCTCCCTTATGAACCTCAAGCATATGATAGGTTACTGCTTTAATTTCCATACCGATCTTATGTTTTTCTGTATTAAATTCTTCACCAGAAACCGTTGCAGAAATCCTTCCTTTTTCTTCATCAACAGAAACATTAAATTCTCCAAAAACAAGATTTTCAGCACCTTGTAAATACAAAAGTTCATCCAACCAATCAACAAGAAGCTGATCCAACTCATCAGCAGATAACTCGATTTGATATTCTCCCTTGCTTTCTATTTTTGATGAATCAGTGATAATATCAAACATTCCCTTTGCCGCATGAGCAAATGCCTCAGATAAATCCTCACCATATGCCTTAATTCCAATATCTGCAGTATGATCGATTAACTCATAATCCTTCATAACAACGCATCCTTTTGTTTCTGTTTACACTTACAATCTGAAGGCAATGCTAAACTGGAAATTGTTTCTTTTAAAATTTGGGATAAATATACTTCTTTTTCTGCATATACTTGTTTTATTTCATCAACAGGAAGATTTTTTTGCAAACCTGCTGCCATATTACACACCATACACAAAGAAACAAAGCACAAGCCTTTTTCCCGAGCCAAAACAACTTCTGGAACAAGAGTCATTCCCACGATTTCTCCAACTGTTGCATAAAAACGAATTTCACTAGCACTTTCCAATCGAGGACCCTCAGTTGTGACATACACTCCATTACGATGCAAGGTTATATTACTCAGTTTTTCAGCTGTTTCAATCAATTTTGTTCGAAGATTTGGACAAAAGGGATCGGTCATATCCACGTGAACTCTATTGTCATCAAAAAATGATAAGGATCTTTGTTTTGTTGCATCAAAGAAATCATGAGGAACCACGAAATCACCCGGAGCGATATTCGTATTCATTGATCCAACCGTTCCAACTGAGAACACGCAATCAACATGAGCTTGATGAAATGCCTCGATATTTGCCTTATATTTTATCTTATGCGGCGGAAGATTTGATTCCTTCCCATGACGATTGATGAAAAAAACTTGATGATTCCCAATCGTTCCACTTTCAAAAATAACACTACCAAAAGGAGTAGTAATCGCTAACTCTTCACGTTCATCAAATAAATCATTGATTTGATGTCCACAAATAATACCAATCTTCACCAGATCACAACCCAATTACTGAATGAATCGTACTACATTCCTTTGCCCATAAACGTTTATTTGTTTAAAGACATGTCGAGTAGAAGAACAATGAAAGTAGCAGCCTTATTCTCCGGAGGAAAAGATTCCATTTTTGCAATCTATATCGCGCAACAATACGGATGGGATATCACTCATCTTGTTAGTATTTTCCCAGAAAACAAAGATTCTTGGATGTATCATTCAGTAAACATTCACCTTACAAAAACATTAGCTAATGCTTTAAATATCCCATTGATGAGTAAAGAAACCAAGGGAGAGAAAGAAGAAGAACTCAGTAGTTTAAAAGAGATTCTTTCAACATTAGATATTGATGGAGTAATCAGTGGTGCAATTGCTTCTGAATATCAACGAACACGCATCGAACAGGTCTGCCATGACCTTAACATCAAATCATTTACGCCTTTATGGCATAAAGACCAAGCATTACTCTTAAAAGATATGATCCAAGCAGGATTTACTATTAAAATCGTTGGTATCTTTGCTGATGGATTTGATGAAAAATGGCTTGGAAAAACAATTGATACCGAAACCTTTGAACAACTCCAAAAAATCAAAGAAAAAAATGGAATCAATATCGCAGGGGAAGGCGGAGAGTACGAAACATTAGTAGTAGACGGTCCACTTTTTCAACAACAACTCATTTTGAAAGAAACAAAAAAAGAGTGGAAACGAGATCATGGCAAACTCTTTGTTACTAAAACAGCGTTAAAAGAAAAAATGCGATATCCGGTTTAATACCTAAGATAATTCAAATTTTTCATTTGCTGAAGAAACAAAAACAACCGTTGATCAAGATCTTCTTCATCACCAAACTCTTCCTTTAACACGTCTAAAATGTCTTGTACCGTGTTTTTTCCATCACAATGCTTCCACACAATAGATCCCATCTTATCCATATCCGCCGTAAAAGTTTCATCCTTACGAAGTAACTTACACCATCGTTTTCCCCATTTACCAAAAAACTTTGGAACAGTGATATGAACGATGCCGTTCTCATCTGTAGACCATTCATATCCTACTCTCTTTGGAATAAAAGAAAGAAATTCATCGACGGTTGGTTTCGCTGGTTTATCTTTTTGTTTACTCTTCATTAGCAAATATTTCCCTCAGTGGGATGTAGAACAAGAGAAGAGCCACAAACAACCAGAGCAAAAGACCAGGAAGTACTGGAGCAAAATCAAAGATGGCAAGATTAATACCCGTGATGATTAAGAATGCAACAAGTACACCGGTTAATGCTTCTCCTGCGATTAATCCCGCAGTCAAAAGCAACCCCGTCCTAATAATCTTTTCTTTCGGTTTCACATCAGTCTGTTTAATCGCTAAGTCCCATTCACTGACTTGTTCTTCTTCAGCAGAACCAAACTTCTTTTCAATATGTTTATTGGTGAAGTGTCTAACGATGCCGCCACTAAAAATCGGAACGGCAAGAGTGAACGGTAAATAAATACCAATCGCAACAGGAAGAACCGGCAAATCAATAAGAATTAAGACAAATGCAAGCACCATACCAGCAATCACAAATGGCCATACCATTTCACCACCAAGCACTCCTTTCACAATTCCACTCATCAAAAATGCCTGTGGAGCAGGTAAATTCGTACTTCCAATATGATAGGCTTGATCTAATGCTGACACAACCAATGCAAGGATTGGTGCTGCAGCTAATACTCCTATAATCTCAGCTATTTGTTGATTTTTAGGTGTTGCCCCAATCATCTGACCACAAGTCATCGACTGCAGTACGTCCCCTGAAATAGCAGCGGCACAACAAATAACTGCTGCAATAAGTACGGCAACACCATAGGCACCAACATCTCCAGAAAGACCGAAACCTAGGAGAATCAAGGAGGTAATCAAAAGAACGGAAACAGTAACCCCACTGATCGGATTATTACTTGAGCCAAGAAGACCCGCCAGATATCCAGCAATGGCACTTGCAATGAATGCAAAAAGAATTGCAAACACGGCCATAATACCTGAGACAATCCATTCATTCGAAATCCAAGCATAAAGTAAGAATACTGGGATAGTCAAGGCACCAATAGCAAGAAACACCCATTTAAAATTCAAATCCTGATCAGTTCTTTTCTTTGCTTCTACTTGTCCACCTTTCAATCCAGCAATTGCTTCTTTAATACCAGAAGCTAAATTATTACGAAGCGTAAAAATAGTCCAAAGGCCACCAACCACCATAGCACCAACACCAATGTAACGAATGTAATCACCCCAGATCTGATAAAACCCCCATACCAAGGATCCAACATCAAAATTTCCACCAGCATACGCCATCGCATCAGTGATTTGAGCTGGTGTCGTAGGCGTTGGAAGACCAGTAGCAAGCGCGATTAACGGTGCAAGAATTACCCATCCAATAAGGCCACCTACAAACACAAATGAAGCAATTTTTGGTCCAATAATCCAACCAACTGCTAATAATGCTGGAGAGGTTGCTACTCCTCCATATAACACCCCAGATTGTTCACTGCCCCCAATACTAAATTTTCCAATATCAACAATAGAATGAATCTGACTAGAAAAGGCGTTCAAAGCAGTCTGACCGAATTTTAAAAGTCCAGCAATGGCCACACCAATAAGAAGCCAAATACCACTTACCCCCGAAGCATCTTTTTTGGATTCATCACCATCACCAACAGTCGTGGTTAACACTGCAGCAACAGCAACTCCCTCTGGGAAGGGTAAATCAGTTTTAATAATAAGAGCTCTACGCAAGGGAACCATCCATAATACACCTAAAATCCCACCTAGCGCTGCAATAATAGTAGTTTCAAGATAATGAATCTCAGTCCAGGTGCCAAGAAGAACAATAGCAGGAATAGTAAAGATAACACCAGCAGCAAGTGCTTCACCAGCAGCCGCTCCCATCATTCCAATATTGACCTCTAAAATAGTTCCTTTGAATGGTTTCAATAACGCAAATGCCATTACCGCACCAGGAATCACTGCTGATACCGTCATACCTGCATATAATCCAAGATATGCATTCGCTGATCCTAAAATAATTGCGAGTAACGCACCAACCAGTACTGCTTTTATAGTCAGTTCCGGAATCTTCTTACTGGCTGGTATAAACGATTTGAAATTCTCTCGAGATGACATCGTAAATTACCAATCTTAATAATATATTTCAATATTTATAAAACCATCGGTTTAAACTATCAAAACACATAAGTACTATTATCATCGGTTACGGTTTTTTTATTATTTTTAATTTTCTAATAAAAATATCTGGGAACTTTTAAAGTTTTAGTGGGTAACGAGTAATCGCAGCAATACCGTTAAATGCAGAGGCTAAGGAATCACCCTCCTCACTATTCTGAGAAATCAAATACACTTCAGCTCCAGTGTTTTCCGCTAGTTCAGACAATTCATCAATCAAATCAACTTTTTTTGTCATCTCCATCTGAGTAGGAGTTTCACATTCACCACATTCAGGTTCCTCAAAATCCTCATCTAATTCATCAGCCTTATAGGTACGAAGCTTCTGATACTCACAGGTCGGACACGTAAATGTAATTCGATATCGCCGTAAATCTTCAGCTAATAGTAAGGTATCAACTGCACCCATTTGCAATGCCTTTCGGATTTGATCCTCACCATATAATGCTAAACTTTCATTTCCTTTCGTGATTTCTTTTAAGAATCGTTTCATCACCTTTTTTTCTTTCGCGATTTTGAGATCAACCATGGTTTCAGAAGCAGCAGAAACCAGTTCTCGTAAACCAAATTCATCAGTATACCCGGTATCAAAAAGTTCAACGATTTTGTTTTGAATCTCGTAATGTAAATATTCTTCATCAACGAAATATTTCTTGGTTGGACCCGGACCACCGACAAAGATTCCTTTGATATCTTTTTCAGCAAGTAAAATATCACTTGCTTTCTCTCCACATTTTTGAAACCATTCATGAGCAGCAATCTCAGTTAATCGTTCAAAACGACGTTGGGATTGTCCACCTTTTCCATGTTTACCTGGAACTTGCGAGGTCATGTATTTGAGTAAATCCACCCGATTTCCTCGAAGAATTCCTACGGTGCATTCACGTCGGTCAATGAGAAATAATCCATATACTTCCTTTTCAGCAAGCATATTTTCAATGGGTTCTAAATAAAACGATGAATCACAACGATACAAGAATGTTTGAATTTCAAGAGGCGGTTCGATAACATAAGCGACCATCTCTGTTTGATCTGCTCCGACACTTTTATGACCAACAAAAAAGACTAACCCGTTTTCAGGAAGTTGCTTGAAGTTTTTCAATCTGCTCATAATCGATTCAATTGCAGATAACACGTTTTTACGGGTTTGTTTTGATTTGATATTTTGAGATTCAGAAAGCTCATTTTTCAAATAAGAGGTAACATCAGAGATTTGTTTCGTGGGAGGTACATATAAAGAGATCAGCTCAGTATGCCGGCCCTTACATTCACGTAATTCTTCAAGTTGTCGTTTCAAATCATATTTTTGTCGTTGAGTTAACTCTACCATTCCTTGTTCTCCTTTTTTTACACGTTCATTATTATTTTTTTTTGATAAGTAATTAAATTGAAGGATACATATTATCATTTGTTCATCATAAAATAATTTTTGATGCTGTTTTCGTTAGACAGAACGTCAAACAGTTATTGGTTCACCATCTTCAGGAGTGAATACTTCAGCGAAATCCTCTAGTGGTGCTTTTAATGCTTCACGAGCATCACTATGCATCAATATAATCTTTTCAGGATTACATTTCTTTGCAAAATCAACCAATTGATTATGGCCTGCATGACCAGAAAAATCAAAATATTCAACTTCACAAGAAACTTTTTCCTTAACCCCATAAAAATCAAGTCGTCCTTCATCAACTAACAACCGACTGTTGGTTCCCTCTACTTGATACCCTGTGAGAAGCACGGCATTTTTGGGATTATCCTTTAACTTGTTCATATAATGTAAAACAGGGCCGCCATCCATCATTCCACTAGAAGTGATAATCACATCAGCATCTAACGCTAATTTTCGGCCATGATCGGAATGAACAAAATTCATTTGATTCAATGCTTTTCTTAATTTCCCAGGATTTCTAAGGAATTCACCATATTTCAAAAAGATCTTTGATACTTTTCTTCCCATGCCATCATACCAAATATTTAATCCCATCTTTCGAAGGATCATCGCTAATTCCTGAGACCTGGAAACCGCAAATGCTGGAAGAACTACTTTACCACCACGAGCAATAACCTCTTCAACCTTATCCTTGAAATCTTGTTCAAGTTCCTTACGAGGTTTGGGATGATTTCTGCCTGCATAGGTTCCTTCCATGCATAACACATCACATTTCACTGGTTTTGTTCCCTTTACCAAATGAGTATCAATGGTGTTAAAATCACCAGTAAATAAAAATCGTTTTGAAGCAACAAGTTCAATCATCAGTGATCCAGGGATATGACCTGCGGAATGAAATCGAACTAATACATCATCGATTTGTTGTTTTTGTCCTGGTTTCACTGGTTGCACACTATGTTTTGCTCGCCTAATTTCACCCATACCATAGGGTTTAGCATATCCTTCGGATCTAGCAATCTTAATCGAATCCTTATGCAATAAATTACTGATCACCCCAGTTAACTCTGTCGTCAATATCGGAAGGGTATCCTCTTCACATAAAAGCGGGGTCATTCCTGAATGATCAAGATGAGCATGAGAAAGAAACATAGTATCCACTGGAGGTGCCGGCATGGGGACCTCTGGAGGTTTACTCGGGGTCATCCCATAATCAAAAAGGAATTGAAGTCCATGCGTTTTAAGAAGCATTGCAAGGCTACCGACTTTGCTGCTGCCACCAAGAAAACGTATTTGTAAATCGTCGTCCATGAATGTATCACGCCGGGAAAGGAGGAGGAGGTAAATTAATGTTTGGTACCTGTTTTTTCATCTTTTTCTGCAGGATGAACCGTAAGAACTGAACCCTCCTTCTTATCAATTGTTACTTTTGTACCAACTGGGATGAAGGATTCAGCCTTTGCATTCCATAGTTCCCCTCTAAATCGAACATACCCATTTTTACCAGGTCCAATCGCATCAATTGTTTCAGCTGTTTCACCAGTAAAAACACCAATCGCTTGTTTTTTCTTCCGGATTTCAAGAACCTTATAAATTAAAAATATAAAAAATCCAGCAAATAAGCCTACTAACACTAACAATACTATGATAATTGTATCTATCCAAGCCGTATTTATCACCCATTCACGTGTTGCATATGTTGGAACAAGAAATACTGCTCCAATAAATAAAGATATAATCCCTCCCACTCCCACCACTCCAAATCCAGGAATCACAAAAAGTTCCAAAAGAAGAAGGATACCTCCCACTGCTAAAAAGATAAGACTGACCTCTGAAATAGCAAAACCAGATCCTGCAAGAGATAACACGATTGCTATCACTCCGAAAACTTCAGCACCAAACCCAGGAGCTGAAATCCCAAAAATTAATGCAAAAATCCCAAGCATCAACAAAATCGAAGTCAACAAGGGATTAGAAATAAAGCGTAAAAATTGTATTTGCAAAGGAATATCATATTGTTCAATAGTTGCATCACTTACAGAAATGGTCACATTTCCTTCTCGGAGTTCGATTGTTTTTCCATCGATTTGATCGAGCAACGAGGAAACATCCTTTGCAACATATTCGACCACATCTAACCGTAACGCATCAGTAGCATTCAGATTACGATTCTTGGTGATGAACTCTTTTGCAACGGTTTGATTTCGATTGAATTTATTCGCCCGTTCTTGCATCCAACTAACCAATGCATTAATGGTCTTGGTATCATTGATAAGTTCAGTTCCTGTTGCGGTTACTTGCACAGGTTGACAAGATCCAATCACACTAAACTCTGACATTGCGGCAATGTGAGTGCTCATCAAAATAAAGGTACCAGCAGACCATGCAGCAGCTCCTTCTGGATACACATAACCAACAACTGGAATTGAACTATCTGCAATCAGTTCTTCAATTCGAAAGGTTTGATCAAGGCCCCCACCCGGCGTTTCCAACAATAAAACAATGATCTCAGCATTTTTTTTCTCAGCGGAACTAAAGGAATCCTGAATGATTTCCACCGTTGACTCATCAATCGTACCCGTTATTTCAACGAGAAGAACCGTACTTTCTTCTGCACCTTGCACTACTGGTTGAAAAAAAAGAATGAAAAAAAGAAAAAAGAACAAGATTACTCGGGTGCTCATTTTTTCTCCATATTCACCGCTTTAGCGATACCTGCAACCTTTCCAATATCTCCACCCGGAACAACAATAAGATTTCCTTCTCTAGATATTTCTGCAAGTGTTTGCAACTCTCGTAACCTGAGGGCCATGGGTACTTGTTCATAGAGTCTTGCTGCATCAGTCATCTTCTTTGATGCTTGAAATTCTCCATCAGCAATAATAATTCGTGATCGTTTTTCTCGTTCAGCTTCAGCTTGTTTAGCTATAGCACGAAGCATTTCATCAGGAATGGAAACATCTCGAATGGTCACCGCTGAAACTTTTACACCCCAGGGATCTGTTGCATCATCAATGATTTTTTGAAGGCTTTTATTTAGTTCCTCTCTATTGGAAAGCAGTTCATCTAAATCTTGTCTACCTAGAACATCTCTTAAGGTTGTTTGTGCTTGAAGTCCTGTAGCAATATCATATCGTTGTACTTCCACCACTGCTTTTTGAGCATCAACAACTCGAAAATAGACCACTGCATCAACATCAACAGTGACATTATCTTCTGTAATCACCCGTTGTTTGGGAACATCAATCACACGCGTTCGTAAATCAAGTTTGATAATTGAATCAATGATAGGGATGATGAACACCAAACCTGGTCCTTTGATTCCTTGTAATCGACCAAGTCGGAAGATAACAATTCGTTGATACTCGGCCATAATCTTGATTGAAGAGGCCAACACCAGCATGAAAAACAAGAGTGCTACAACTAAAATAGGTATTAACATGACAATTCCTCGCACAAAAAAAGCCAATGTTTGTTTTTAAATGTTTCCAAACGATTTTCTTTAAAGTCGCATATCATAAAAATAAACAATAATAATTTATAGAACAATGATTATATATTTTAGTTGAATTAATATGAAAACGAAATCAATTGCTTCGTTATTTGCAGTTTTCATGCTTCTCTCAACACCAGCAATTGCCTCGATTAATCCTTTATTCAACCCTCAAGATGAAAAAACGGATAACTCGTATTTGGTAGAAGAAAATAACGATATTTTTTCTACAATTCTATCTGAAGAGAAAATAAATAGCAGAAAAACAAATTCTCAAATCTATTATAAAAATCAATCATTTGCAATCTCAGAACAGGAATTGTCAGTTCAGCAAATGAAAAATCAACTAAGCATTCACCTAGAAAACTCAACTGTGTTCAACCAACCTGGACTTCCTCTTATCCCAATGAAAACCATAACCCTTTCTCTTCCAAAAAATGTATCCGTTCAACAAATCAATGTTATTGATTATAAAACTCATAAATATTCAAAAACAATCACGTTTCAACAAACACCCGCACCTCATTTTTGGAGTGTGAATGAAACACCTTTAGAACAACATGCTGATGAAATCATTCAAGAATCAGTTATAAAAGCAAAACAACAAACTCTGTATCCTGGAGTGCCATTATCCTATACTCTTGGTAAAAACAATACGCACACCAAAGCAATCATTCATCTTTACCCAATTCAATATCAATTTGATACCAAAGAAACGTATGTAATCTCGAATGGAACAATAACCATTTCTTATACAAAAAATGATGAACAACAAACTGAATCGATAACCCAAGAATCAGCTGAAAATATCATTATCACTCATCCGACTTTTCACCTTCAAGCAAAAAAACTTCAACAATTCCATAACAATCAAGGCACAGAATCAGAAGTAGTAACTACTAATTGGATCAAATCAAACTTTGAACCATCCGAATATCCTCCCGTTATGGGATACAAGGATTTTTCATTTAGAGATCGAATTCGCAAATATGATGATGAGTTAGCACGCAAAATCATTTCTTTTTTACAAAGCCAATCCACCAATACAAATCTTCAATATATCACATTATTTGGAAACGCATTACATGTTCCACCAAGCTATTATTTCGGTTACACTTACTACCCCGTCCCAACAGATTTCTATTACAGTTCACCAGATCTAGACTTGATACCAAATTATCGAATCGGAAGACTTCCGGTTCACAACATCCTTGAAGCAACTAGAACCGTGAATAAAATAGTCAACTGGAATCCAACGGATAATCAAATGAATAATGTCGCTATCGCTGGGGGGATTCCATTTAATTCTGCATTTTTCATTGGAGAACTCATCACTGTTGACTCAGTAAATCGTGGATTCTTCGATGGATTAAATCTAGATAAGTTCTATAGAACCGATGAACGATTCGAGAATACAGATATCACTTCAGCTTTAAAGAATGATTACGGGCTAATCTATATGATCAGTCATGGAAATGCAAACTTGGTTGTTGCAGAAGAAGGACGGATTTCAGCAAGAGATCTTATACGCATGCCAAAAAATGATAATGCACCAATCTTCAGCTGTATTGCTTGCAGTAGTGGATCATATGACACTCATCTTATCAAGCAAGGATTCCTTTCAATGGATAAAACCTCATTTGGAGAAGGAATGGTAGTATCTAAAGGAGGCGGTATCGCTTACATCGGTGGATCTCGCACAAATAACGGGTATCCTATTCTCACCTTGAATGATGGACGAGTAGAGATTACAAAAGAAACCTATATGGCTGGATTATTAACCTATGTCAATCAAGCCTACAAAGATAATGTAGATAACTTAGGAGATCTCACCTTTTTTGCTTATGAAACTTATTTAGAAAAAAATGATCTTACAGATTACTGGAATCAATATCACTATTTTGATTTCGTTCTTCTCGGAGATCCTGCATTACAAATCCCCGAACGATCATTTGAACAAGAATCATATCAGCAACCCGAAACAAATGCAGATCAACCAGTGGGATTTAGTCCATATTATTCATCATCTGATGATTATAACGGAACCATTGCAATCCAGGCAATCGATGAAACGATAACCTATGAGAGCAGCACTGATTCACCATTCATTAATCTAAAAAGAATTGAAACAGGTGAGTACACTAATGTTGAAGTAAATACCTCAACGTATGCTACTCAGCAGGACACCGCCACCATTCAATTTACAGCTGAACCGGGCAGTATGAAATTACTTCGATTTGAAACCGAGGATGGAAAAGAAGACTGGTTGTATTACAAACCAGTTAGACCCGTTGATGCATCATACTCAACTGAAACAAAAGGATTCAATGAAACCAGATGGAATAAGATCCAACAAGCAATCGATCACTGCAATGAGTATGATCCAATTTATGTTTTTGAAGGAACATATAACGAATCCATTGTTATCGATACCATCGTGCATCTTCAAGGAGAAAACAGATCATCAACAATAATAGACGGAAATGGAAACGATGACGTGGTACGAATTCTTTCTGATGGAGTACTCATAGAAGATTTTACTATTCAGCATTGTGGAAAGAACCCTTGGAATGCCGGCATCAGTATTCAACCAAAAAAATCGTTCAAACCACTCCCGATAGTCATTCAAGATAACACTATTCAAAACAACAAGAACTGCGGCATTTATATTGATGTGAAATCAGGATTGTTAAGTCCAACCATTGCCATTACTGGAAATGACATAATTTACAATAATTTTGGAATATACATTCAAAATGGTGAAGTTCAAAAAGAAATATCACTTAATAGCATATCTGGAAATAATTATGGAATGTACATGGTTAGTTCAAAAAAGGATGCGATCCTTGCAAATACCATTGAAAATAATTATGTTGGCCTTGTTTTAAACGATGTGAAACAAGAAGAAATACGATTTAACAATTTCATTGAAAACACCCAACACTGTCAATTCACAGAAACTGCACGAACCAAATTCGATTCAAATTACTGGGATAACTGGATCGGTCTTCGATTCAACAGACATCTTCCCATTCCAAAACTAATCAATGGATATCATGATAGAGATCTAAACTTACGATCACAATTCAAAATTGATCTACATCCCTCAAGCGAACCATACCCATCCCAATAATCACCCATATGAATTTTTAATTAACAACGGATCGTTAAGATGAAAATCGCCTTCATTTTTTATTTATTAAAGGGAAAATAGACAATTTTATTAGAAAAGAAAACATACGCATGGAAGTTAGAACAATTGGGGAAAAGAAAAGAATGACTGAAATCACTAAGATTAAAGCACGTGAAGTTCTTGATTCCCGGGGAAATCCAACGGTAGAAGTCGATGTTGCTACAGAAAACGGTATATTCAGAGCAATGACTCCAAGTGGAGCAAGCGCTGGGCAACATGAAGCATTGGAACTACGAGATAATGATAAAAACCGCTATCTTGGTAAAGGAACATTGAAAGCAGTAAAACACGTCAACGAAGATATTGCCCCAAAGCTCATTGGAATGAATTGTAAACATCAGGAAACCATTGATAATATCATGTTGAAACTTGATGGAACTGAAAACAAAGAAAAATTTGGTGCAAATGCAATCCTTCCAGTATCAATGGCAATCACAAAAGCTGGCGCTGCATCAAAACACATTCCCCTTTATACATACATCGCTGAATTATTCGGTGTTATCCCTCATATGATGCCTGTTCCCATGTGTAATGTGATCAATGGAGGAAAACACGCCGGGCAGGAAAATAGTATTCAAGAACATATGTTGATGCCAACAGGAGCAAAGACTTTTTCTGAAGGTATCCGTATGGTATCAGAGACCTATCATCATCTTGCCTCAATATTAAAGGATAAATTCGGTGCTGGTGGTGTGCTCATTGGTGATGAAGGTGGTTTTGCCCCAGCGCAACTTGAAAACATTGAAGATCGTTTTGGATTAATGTTAAAAGCTGTTGAAAATGCAGGATATGAAGGAATGATGAAAATAGCGTTAGACCCAGCTTCTAGTGAATTTTTCTCAAATGGAACCTATACCATTGGAAAAAAGAAATACACTGGCGATGAAATGGTCGATTTCTATGTGGGTCTTTGTGAAAAATATCCAATTATTAGCATTGAAGATGGACTTGCTGAAGATGATTGGGAAGCCTGGCCAAAACTAGTTGATAAAATTGGAACTGAAGTGCAAATCGTTGGTGATGATCTTTTTGTAACAAATACCAAACGAATCAAAAAAGGTATCAAACTTGGTGCGGCTAACTCCGTTCTCATCAAACTGAATCAAATTGGAACCGTGACTGAAACATTAAACGCGATTAAAATGGCCCATGATGCAGGATGGACAGCTGTTGTGAGTCATCGCAGTGGTGAAACAGAAGATGCGTTCATTGCTGATCTTGTGGTAGGAACAAGTGCTGGACAGATCAAAACTGGTGCTCCATCTCGAAGTGACCGGAACGCAAAATACAATCAACTCATTCGTATTGAAGAAGAACTTGGTGAAGAAGCTGAATATCCCGGTATTGATTTTCGGATGGATCATTTAGCATAACTTTTTTATTGGATGAAAGATACCCCACATGGGGGTTACCTCTATGAAGATACTTATTACTGATAAAATGGCTGAAGAAGCCATTAAAGCATTAGAAGATGCAGGTCACGACGTCACCTTTGATGAAATGGATCATGACGCCCTTTTGAATTCCATCGCTGACTATGATGCACTCATGGTTAGAAGTCGAACTAAAGCAACTGAAGATATCGTTCAAAAAGGAGCTGATGGATCGCTAAAGGTCATTGGGCGAGCTGGTATTGGTGTGGACAACATTGACATTAAAAAAGCAGGAGAATTAGGGATTAAAGTAGTAAATGCTCCAACAGGTGCAACGATTAGCGTTGCTGAACTAGCCATTGCTCATATGCTTTCACTCTCCAGGCATCTCACCAAAGCAGATAAAAGTATGAAAGAGAGTGAATGGATTAAAAAACAATTGAAAGGAACAGAACTTCATGGAAAAACACTTGGGCTCATTGGCTGCGGAAATATCGGTCAGAAAACCGCCGAACTTGCTCAAGCATTTGGAATGAACGTGATCGGTTTTGACCCATTCATTTCAAAAGAAGACCTTGCAAAAAAAGATATCGAAAAGAAGGAAAAAATCGAACAAGTAATGGAAGTATCAGATGTGATCTCACTTCATCTTCCACATACTGAAAAAACGCATTATATCATTGATAAAACCATGCTTTCTAAGATGAAAAATTCAGCGTTTTTGATTAACTGCGCCCGTGGAGGAACCGTTGATGAATCCGCATTATATGATGCATTGAAAAATGAAGTTATCGCTGGTGCAGCACTTGATGTGTTTGAAGAGGAACCACCAAAAGATACAAAATTAACAAGTTTAGATAACATTGTATTCTCCCCTCATCTTGGTGCAAATACTAAAGAAGGGCAAATCAGAGCAGGGACCGTATGTGCTGAACAAGTCATGAAAGTACTTAATGATGAAACACCAGATCACTGGGTGAATAAAGCCTATATGAACTAAAAAAAGGCATAAACTATAATTACTAAAAAGGAAATGAGACGGCAATGAATAATTTAGAAGGCATCATTGACAAAATCGAACAACACATCGATGACAAGGATAACATTCGAGAGAAAACCTTACGTCTTTCTCGAAATATCATTATTCATTGTCGTAAAAGTATTCAACGAATGCATCAGCAAGAATATGATAACGCTGAAAAACATATGAAAAAAGCATCAGCGCAACTTGCTGAACTGTACGATCAAACCCGTGATCATCAAGATTTGTTCAATGCTGGATACGTAGAAAATGCAGCACAAGAATTTGTAGAATCTCAGTGTTTCTTTAACATTCTTCATGAGGAAGACCTTCCAGATCCTGACGAGATCCAGACCACCTACACTGCTTACTTAAAAGGATTATGTGATGTAGTTGGTGAACTTCGAAGAAAAGCACTTGATTCTGTTCTCCAAGGAACGCCAGATGAAGGACAATCATATCTTCATAAAATGGAAGAAATATATGATGCAATCATCCGTTTTGATTATCCCTCTTCATTGATCCCAATTAAGCGAAAACAGGATATTGCACGTAGTCTTATTGAGAAAACACGAGGTGAACTTGCTGTTGCCAGTTGTGAACATCGCATTGAATACCGCACTGATGAATTCCGTGGATTGCTTGATGATTTACAAAAAACAAAAGAGAAACATAAAAAAGAATTGAAGAACAATGATCTAGATATCGACCGAGTCTGGTAATTATTCCGTTTCTTCATCTTCCTCTTTTACATTATTCTCAGTAAACGACCGGATTTTTGATAGTTTATTTCGTCTTGATTCAACTTCTATAGTGCTTTTTTCTTCAAAAATAGGTTTTCGTTCTAAAGCTTGATTCAGTTCCTCATCGATACCCTGACCTTGTTCGGAGAGTTCTTTATTTGATACTTTTTCTGTAATCTCATCGATGATACCAGCAATTTTTTTAGTACAACATGGAATCTTTTTTATGCCGGGATGTATAGGAATGATGTGAGCAGCTGCCTTTTTGCTATCTTTATAATGAACAAGGTATAAGCTGAGTCGTTCTCGTTCCATAGGATTAAGATCAATGTGATACTCATCTAAGAGATCATAGATTGCATTGGCAATACGTCGAATTGGGGATTTTCTTCGACTAATACCATACTCTTTCACGAGTTTCTCTAGATACTCATCATTATCTGACATAATAGCTCATCCTATCTAGAATATCTTTTTTGCGTCATGTTTTTACTTTATTTCAACCGTTCAAATCATATCTTTTTAAAAGAACCTTTAAAGAGTTTCTTTGTAAAAATTACAAAGTGAAATAGGGACAATGAACAAAATTACACGATTGATACCACTAGAGCAGTACTCAATTCATCCTGGATTATTATGATTTAAAAACAGAAAAGGAGGTGAAAAACGCATTTACATCAAAAACCTTTTAAATACTCTTTATATACTCTCGGAAGGGAAGGCTGGTAGTTGAATGGCTGATCTTATCGTTGAAAACCTCGTTCTTTCTGCAGAAGTCAACCAATCAATAGATTTGAAAGAGATTGATACATCGTTTCCAGATGCAACATTTGATCCTGATCAACTGCCTGCAGTGTTGTTCTATTATCACAATCCTTCTCGAGTTGTAATGATTACAACACAAGGTAAAATAGTGTGCACCGGGTCAAAAACAAAAGAGGAAGCATCAAAAGCATTATCTGAAACCCTTGATGCATTACAAGAAAAGGAAATCATCAAAGAAATACCAACCATTTCAGAATATGAATTGGAATCTGTTGTGATTTCAAAGAATTTGCAGGTTTCCTTGCCGCTTGCAAGCATTCAAGAAAGATTACCCGCAGAACAGTGCACCTATGATCCGTCAATAGGTCCCTGGCTTGAATATCGTGATTCATCATATTCAATGTTACTTTTCCCTTCAGGTAACATCATTTGCACAGGGAACATATCACTTGAGGAAAGCAAAACTGCTTTCGAAACCATGGAGGATACACTTACATCTGTAGGATGTAAGATTGCAGAATAAGATAGGAGGAAAATATATGCCAGAAGTTATCGTGGAAAATATTGTGGCATCGACATCATTTGCTGAAAAACTTGATTTAGATGCTATCGCTCAATCACTTGAGGAAGCCGAGTACGAACCAGAACAATTCCCCGGTCTAGTGTATCGGTTAGATGAACCAAAAACCGCTACATTGCTCTTCAGAAGTGGAAAAGCGAATTGTACTGGAGCAAAAAATGTTGAAAACGTGAAAAAGACAGTTGATATCATCGCTGATAAACTCCGCAAACTTGGAATCGAAGTCTATTCAAATGATGAATTAAAAATTGTGATTCAAAATATTGTGGCTATTTCTGATTTAGGAACTGAATTGAATCTTAACGAAGTAGCTATGGGTCTTGGTCTTGAAAACGTTGAATATGAACCAGAACAATTCCCTGGACTTGTGTACCGTATTCAAGAACCAAAAGTAGCTATGCTTCTTTTCGGATCTGGTAAAATCGTTTGTACCGGTGCTCGAAAAACAGAGGATGTTTCTATTGCGGTTCAAAAACTTGCTGATGAGCTTGCAGCACTTGATCTTATCAGAAAATAAGAAGAAAAAATATTATTTTTCTTCAATTTTTTTATTTTTTATAATCAATTTTGAGAATAACATACTTGATTTATTTTCGTCTTTTGGACATATAGATTCTATTAACTTTAGTTCGAAAAGATTACAGATAAAAAAATGAAAAGATGAGCCCGTAGAATCCAGGCTTATACTCCAAAATTTTTAAGGTGTTGGTGGTTGCGGTTGATTTTGACTGCCCATCGCCACATTAACCGCTTGCACTGCGGCCATTGCTGCAGCAACTTTTGGACCAGAGGATTGAGACTTTAACGTTTTAACATGTTCAATCACTTGATCAAGAATTTGATACCGTGGAATGAAACTGGTATCATAGGTTCCTTCTCGCCACTTTGGATTATCCATAACTACTTGATGGAATGGAATGTTATGACGGACACCACCGATCTGAAACTCCCATAATGCTCTTTTTACTCGTTCGATAGCACGATCTCGGTCTTCAGCCCAAATAATCAGTTTAGCAATCATCGAATCATAATACGGCGGGATTTCAAAACCACGATACACACCAGAATCAACACGGATTCCAGGACCACTTGGTTCAGCATAACGAGTGATCTTACCTGGTGCTGGAGCAAAATTATTCAATGGATCCTCAGCATTAATCCGACACTCAATCGCATGACCACGTGGGTGAATATCCTTTTGGGTGTTTTCAAGTGGAAGACCTGACGCAACTCGAAGTTGTTCACGAGCAAGATCAACACCAGTTGTTGCTTCAGTGATTGGATGTTCTACTTGCAATCGAGCATTCATTTCAAGGAAGTAATATTTACCATCTTTGAACATGAACTCACAAGTTCCTGCATTATAGTAACCAGCGGTTTCAGCAGCAAGCACTGCTTGTTTACCCATTTCTTCTCGAAGTTTTGGAGTTAACGCACAAGATGGTGTTTCTTCGATCAGTTTTTGATGACGACGCTGCACACTACATTCACGTTCATACAAATGAATAATGTTACCGTCCTTATCTCCTATCACTTGATATTCAATGTGTCGAGGATCACCTATGAACTTCTCAATGAACACGGCATCATTACCAAAACTATTCTTTGCAAGTTGTTTGACACTGGCAAGTGCTTTTTCCATTTGTTTTTCGTTATCAACTTTTTGAATGCCAATTCCGCCACCGCCAGCTGAAGCTTTAAGCATCACAGGATAACCGATTTCATGAGCGATATCCTTTGCTTTTTCATGGTCTTTAATTGCTTCGGTGACACCTGGAACAACATGAACACCTGCTTTCATCATTGATTTTTTAGAATCAATTTTTGATCCCATTAATTTCATCGCTGAAACCGGTGGACCAATGAATTCAATATTGTTTTTATGACATAATTCTGCAAAAGTTGCATCCTCAGCCATAAACCCATATCCAGGATGAATTCCATCAGTACCAGATTCTTTGGCTACTTCAATGATCTTATCTTTATTCAAGTAACTTTGACTGGCTGGACCTGGACCAATATTATATTTTTCATCAGCATATTTCACAAATAATGCTTTCTTATCTGCATCTGAATAAACGG
Source organism: uncultured Thermoplasmatales archaeon (assembly GCA_964414035.1). Classification (GTDB taxonomy): domain Archaea; phylum Thermoplasmatota; class E2; order DHVEG-1; family DHVEG-1; genus EX4572-165. The sequence goes on from CAYPUK010000110.1 coordinate 30,470, forward strand.
CAACAGTGCCAATCCCAAGTTCTTTGCAGGCTCGCATGATCCGAAGAGCGATTTCACCTCGATTTGCGATAAGAACTTTTTTTAACATTTCATTTTCACATCCTAAACAATCATCTATTCACAAATTTTACAATATCTGCATGAGTAAATCGCCGCTTTTCACTGCGTCTCCTTCACCAACAAAAACGTCTTTGACTTCACCGGCTACTTCACAGTTAATTTCCTGTTCCATTTTCATTGCTTCAATGGTTGCAAGCACGTCTCCTTTCTTGACCTTATCTCCCTTGTTTACTTTGACTTTTAGAATTGTTCCTTGCATATTTGATTTAATACCACCTTCAACATCTTTTGGGGGATCTGCGTCACCACCAGCACCAGCAACTAAGAAACCACCTTGAGGTGTGACCTTAACCTCGTATGGTTCTCCATCAACTTCAACTTCAAAATCTGTTGGAATTTGGGCTGGACCACTTCGTTTTTCCGGCGGTTCAGTTTCAAGATAAAGGTCTTCAGCTTCAGGAAATGATTGTTTAACCATGCCACGAGTAAGTTTATGATCCATTGGTAATGGTAATTCATCAGATGTAAATTCAGCTTGAGCTTTTCCTTGTAAGAACTTTAGGCCGACTTGTGGATAAATCGCATAGGTCATCACGTTTTCATCAGTGATCTCAACATCATCATGCGATTTTAATTCAGATTTTCGTTTTTCCCACATTGGTTCTAAAAGATCAGCTGGTCTGCAATCAATCACTTGATCCTTCCAGTTACTACCAAGCACTTTTTTCATTATTTTTTTATCGATTTCTGCTGGTGGACGACCATACATTCCTTTACAATAATCCTTGGTTTCCTTCGGAATAACTTTGTATCGACCATGAAGCACGTTCATCACTGCTTGCACACCAACAACTTGGCTAGTTGGGGTGACCAGTGGAGGATATCCAAGCTCTTCTCGGACTTTAGCTGTTTCAGCGAGGATTTCTTGATATTTATCTCCGGCCCCTTGTTCTTCAAGTTGGAAAATAAGATTACTTAGCATACCACCAGGTACTTGGTGAAGTGTTACCGCAGGATCTACCTTTAATGCGTTGAATCGGTGAAGATGTCGGTATTTATCCCAAATTTTTAGGAAATATTTTCGGATTTCAATTAAGGCTTCTAAATCATATCCTGTATCCCATTTCGTGTCTTTCAATGCAGCCACAACACTTTCTGTTGGAGGAGCTGCAGTTCCACCAGATATTGGTGAAATAGCCGTATCGAGGACATCTACTCCTGCTTCAACAGCTGCTTGATATGCCATTCCGGTCATACCACTGGTGCAGTGAGAGTGAAGATCGATTGGGATTTTAACTCCTGCATCTTTGACTCCTTTGATAATATCATAGGCTCGTTTTGGTGAAATCATTCCAGCCATATCTTTGATACAAAGAGAGTCAGCACCCATTTTTTCTAATTGACTGAAGTTTTCAACATAATAATCAACAGTGTGAACTGGTGAAATCGTATAACTTAAACATGCTTGTACATGACCGCCTTCTTCTTTAGCGGATTTGATAGGGACTTCCATGTTTCGTAAATCATTTAATGCATCGAAAATGCGGAAATAATCAACACCGTTTTTCTTTGCTAGATACATAAATTTTTTAACGACATCATCAGGGAAATTCCAGTAAGCAACGATGTTCATTGCTCGTTCTAACATTTGCATTGGCGTATTTGGCATTGCTTTTTTTAGTTCCCGGATTCGTTCCCATGGATCTTGGTTGAGATAGCGAATTGGCACATCAAAAGTTGCACCACCCCATACTTCCATTGAAAAGTAGCCGATTTCATCGAGTTTTTCTGCGATGGGAAGCATATCCTCCGTTCGCATTCGAGTTGCAAGCATTGATTGGTGAGCATCTCTAAATATTAATTCATGAATTTGGACCATTTCATCATGCCTCCATTTCTTACCCTTCTTCTGTCTTTTTTATTAGGATATTCTTTATTAACTCCTAAATGGGTCCATGGTATCTTATCATGCTACTTAAGAATATCGGGAGAACTTGCATTCTTTATGCATCAGATATTTTCGAAATATATTCATTAATGAAAGAGTTGTGAATAATTTTCAATTCTTTGTTATTTTTTT
>CAYPUK010000111.1:0-3599 GCA_964414035.1 uncultured Thermoplasmatales archaeon
ATCCGTTGAAGAATTAAGGAAGGAAACAAGCTAAAAGGTGTCATCTGTGCACAATTTTGATGTAAGTGACAACCTTGAAAAAATACTTAAAAAGTTATCAAAAAAAGAAAAAACCCCTACAATCAGATTTTAAAAAAAATTGATGAAATAATACCTGCTAACCATGTAGATCATTACAAGAATCTTAGATACAACATGAAGAATTCAAAACGTGTTCACATTGGTCATTTCCTCCTCATTTTCCAGTATAAAGAAGAAGAAAATCTTATCCTATTCGATGATGTCGATCATCATGATACTATTTACAAATAAAAACTATGCCCAATTTTTCATCTATAAAATAGCAGCTGCAACAGAAGGAAAACACCATTAACACTGCTTGCATTCACCTCCCCTTTTTCCATTATGAACCTGAGCAATTCAATTCATGTTTTTTTCTCAAATCCTAGATCCCTCTTATTTGAGAGCAGATTGGATTAGATTTACAAAAACTCTGTATTTTTGATTCCCATCAAAAAAAGGAATACACAAACTATATAAACGACGCTTACCGTAGGTAGCCCAACAGAAAAAATGAGAACTTTTGAATGGTCATTTTTTTGTAACTGTACAAATGAGTTTTGATAGTTCTTTTTTTTAAGGTTAAAAAAAGGTTATGAGTGTGTAATATGGGTCGAAGAAATAGAAAAACGAGAAATAAATTTCAGAAGACAACGTCAGAGATAATACGATGTACTGTTCATATGAAACCAGTACTTGCACATGAATCATGTGATTCATTTGTTCCAAAAGAAGGTTCAAGAGGTAAAAAAAATTGTGGTGAATGTAAACATTCATTGTAATGCTTCATTCACATTATTTTTAAAATCCTTTTGAAAAATATCTTAAAAACAACAAAAATAATTTTTTATTTTTTTTTAATCGATGAATCGACTGACATTCGCTGAATGTGCTTGTTTATGAATAACTTTTTTTGTTTTCCTAGATTGCGTTAATTTCAACAGTTCTTCAGTTTTTATTTGCATAATCCGTGTTTCACCTCGCTTGAATTGTTATAATCGCATTACTCCCCCACAAGTCAAATCCTAAAAAATTAGAAGTATCATGTGAAATTTGATTACAAATTAGAAGAATTATTCACTCCTAAAAGTAATGTGTTACTACTATGAACTATACTTATGAAGTATATATAGTTATGGTATCCATAAAAATCTCAAGTTTTTCATTAATATTATGTGTTTTAAACCAGTTTTTCTATGGGTTGAACAGATGAATAACACTGTTTAATTGGATAATGCAGCATCAACGATTGCTTCCACATGAACCATTGTTGAATCAACAACAAAACAATTCACATCTTCCGAATTGATAAGCATTGGAATCTCTATATATCAAACAGTTGAATCCTTTTCAACGATTTTTTTTACTGGGGAGGGTCAGGATTGATTAAAAAAAAGTCCATTTTTTATTGGTAATCAATTTGATTAGAGTGTTATATCATATTTTCTTTAAATAGTAAGTTATCCTAACAAATGAGTTCAGATTTTGCCTGCTTATGATATTTTATTATTACGAATATTTTCATATTAAATTGTGATTTTATGAGATACTTTTTTAATTAATTCAAAAGTTTTATATTTAATCTAGTCATTTGAAATAATGAATCTGATAGGTAGTGAGGGGGCAGATTCAGGAGACAGAGGTGACATGTGATGTGTCAATATTCGATAAGAAATGTGCTTTCTTTGGTAGTTGTTCTACTATTTATAGCAGCTAATTTTTTTCCAAATCCGAATGGGATTATTAATGAAAATGAATATCCTCGGGTGGAAGTATGGACTGAGAAAGCATGGGGGATTAAAGGCTGGGATCAAAACCAAAACATGCGGGTGGATGAAAGATATAATACTATTCTGCATGTAAAAGAGGATATTCAATTAGCAGTTCATATGGTTGAAACGTATGGAACCGTTTATGTTCATGAAGGAACATACGAAATCGGTTTACAAGGTATTGATATTACCAAAGAAGTAGTATTGGAAGGAGAAGATAAAAATAAAACAATTTTGGATGTTAAGAGTTATGCTCATACTGGATTATATATAAAATCAAGTTATGTTTCCATCCATAATTTCACTATTAAAAATGCTGATCAACGAATACAAGATGATCGATGTCAGGCAGGAATAACCATTGGATTGTCTTCTAGTTTTCATTGTGGCAACATCAATATTTCTAATAATACAATTATAGATAATTGTAATGGTATTTTTATCAACTGCGATAAAAATCATATAAATAAAATCAATATTTACAATAATTTAATTTGTAATAATGAATATGATGGGATTATCGTATTAAATGGACTTGTTACAATTTCAGATAATGTTATTTGTGATAATGGTGGAAGTGGAGTTGGGCTATGGTCCGGAAATGATGATGTGGATGAGGGAAATGTGGTACAACATAATCGAGTAGTTGGAAATAAAGGCGGGATTTATTTAGATAGTTCAGATAAAAATATGATTTTTCATAACAACGTATATGACAATCAATATGGTGTTATATTTGTTGATACTGCCACAAAAAAATTTGGAATAACTGGAAAACTTTCTGAACATAACCAGATCACTCAAAATTATATTGGTAATAATGATTATGGGATTTATCTTTACCACGGAAAGGAGAATGATTTTTGTAATAATACTATTATAAATAATAAAATATGTGGTTTTAAAATTGAACATTTTATCATTCAATATGATTGGATAGAGTATTTCTCATTTGATAAGTTCATATCAACTGATAATGATATTTATCAGAATAATTTTGTGAATAATGGAAAAGATGGTACGTGTAACGCATTGGAAACAATTCTGAATTCTGGGAATAACTGGTGTTGCTGTAATGATGATAAACTATGTGGTAACTTTTGGTCTGATTATATCAGTAGATATGAAAAAACGCTGTTTGATGATCGTGATGGGACATGGGAGGATGCATACACCATTCCTTTCTTCATTTTTAATGTTTCATTCAAAGGCTTGATTTCTAGGAATCATGATGCTGCTGCATATTGCAGGATGAATGGTTGGATGAATGATCATAATCGGCCTGAACAACCTGATCTTAAATTGTTGGGTTCAGGTTCTAAGAATATCTCAATTCCTTTAGGTGAGGATCTTACTTTTGTTGCATCTACTATGGATATTAACGAAGATAAAATCAAATATGGGTTCAATTGGAGTTCAAAAGATAATACGTCTTTTTGTGAATCAAATGGTATGCTTCGAGTTGATCAATGGGCCGACAATCTGAGTCAATATTATTGGTCTGGAGAAGAGACGAGTCAAAAAGATAAGAATACAACCCATGTTTTTGATAAGAAAGGTGTCTTTTATGTACGGGCAGTAGCAAAAGATATTTGTTTATTTGATTGCAAATCCGATGGCATGTGTCGGCTGTGGTCTGAACCAATTAAGGTCAATGTAGAATAAGTGCCTTCTATCGTTTCTTTACATCAGCACACAATACATAATTATCTTACGTTACGCTGATAATGCAGCATCAACGATTGCTTCAACATGAATCTTTGTTGA
>CAYPUK010000112.1:0-4759 GCA_964414035.1 uncultured Thermoplasmatales archaeon
GTGTTTCCTCGTGGTCTTGATGTGATGAATGTACTTGGATCTGATCAAGCAGCTCGTATTCTTGAAGAGGAGGGAGATACTGATTACACTGGGTATGATACTCAGATCGGAAAGTTACAAAAGAATTTTTCATTGTTTAATGTAACGGAGTGGCATCGGAATTTGTATTTTAGTTGGTTGTATTCGTTGCAACCTTTACTTGACTCGTATTCTGAGGAATACCCGTATTATATGAAAACGGATGCATGGGAGCAAAAAAGTCTTCATACTGCGCTTTCTTCTTGGACTGAACTTCGACATGATACGATCTTGTATGCTAAACAAAGTTATACGCCAGTAAAAGCAATTTCGATTGACCCCCCGGTGACTACGTCTGGTTTTGTTGAACCAGCTGTTGAAGTGTATGTTCGATTACAAGCATTGACCAATATGACACTTCATGGTTTACAATCGTTTAACGTGCTTAATGCAACTGAAGAAAACAGGTTATATGCTCTTGTTGATGTGTTAGATCATATGATTGAATTATCAATTAAGCAACTAGAAGGAACCGCATTTAGTGAATCAGATGAGCGTTTTCTTGCTGATATTGATGAAACTCTTGAAACAACAGTGCTTGGTGTGAATGCTAAGGGAAAAGAGACCACACTAGTTGCTGATGTGCATACGGATACTAATACTGATCAGGTGCTTGAAGAAGGTCTTGGTTATGTGGATACGATTGTGGTTGCTGTTCCGGATGCAGATGGTAATTTAGTGTGTGCTGCTGGTCCGACGCTTAGTTATTATGAGTTTAAGCATCCCATGAATGACCGGTTAACCGATGAAGCATGGAAAGAAATGCTTTCTAAAGGTGATATTCCTGATCGGGCTGATTGGATTAGTTTGTTTTTTGCGGAATAAAAAAAATATAGTTTAATTTCGTATTTAATTTTTATTTTTTCTTCTTATTTTTTATCATATTTTATACGAAATGAAGGTGTAAATGGAAATATTTATATAATAGTAACGATAAACATATATTGTGCTACATTTTAGCAAGGAGGTGATATTGGAACAAAACCTTGGTTCATCTGTCAAAAAAAATCTACCTATCCAGAATCCTATGAACATGAATATCAACTCGCAAAAAAAAGCATGCATCATCTACAATAAAAACACTCCTTTCAAATCAGTGAAAACAATTACTAAAAAAATCTGGTTTTATTGTTGTTTTCACCTTCCTTTTTTTCTTTTTCCATTTAAAAAAACAAATTTTTATTGAAGAGTAAATATACAACAAACATTTTTTAAACCAATATGAAATACAGAGTTATAGAGATGGGGAGGATCATCTACGTATGGGACAAACCAAAGGAATAGCCATTCGCATCGATAATGAATTATTAAAAGAAATTGAAAACCATAACCTTGGTCGAAACGAATTAGTCACTCAAGCTATAGAATCATACTTAAATAACTCAGCACATCAAACCAAATCTTCATCCAAAAAAAAGGGAAAATCATCTTCAACCTGGTCTGAAATCGAGGAAAACTCTGAAAAACTTAAAAATATATCAAAAAAGACACCACAACAAAAAAATACTCAAACTCAAAAAACAACTACAGAATCCCTCACCGATGACCTTTACAACGAAGTCTACAGCACCATTTATAATACTGAAGTTACACCATTAAAAAAACAATTACAATTAAAAGATGACCTCATTAATACCTTACAACAACAAAATAACACCATGCAAGAAGATAAAAAATTCCTTTTCGACCACATTACCCACTTAGAAGAACGCATCCCTAAAAAACATTCATGGTTTCAAAAAAAATAAATTCTTCAATCCCTTTTTCTTGATAAAAATGGTTTAAGAACATTGAATACTTCACTAAGATCTTTCTTATAGATAACCTCATCAGCTTCAGATATAATACAATCATCATCTGGTTGAAATGCAATACCAAAACCAACTGATCGAAGTAACGGAATATCAAAACAAGAATTTCCAACTGCTGCAATCTCACCTTTTTTTATTCCTAATTGATCTGAAATACGTTCAACAACCAAATCTTTCTGCATTAAGGGAACATGAACAAGTCCTTCACCAGTCAACCGACCACCATCATCAGTATTAAGTTCATTTGAATACACTAAAGAAATCCCAAGGAGATCACCAACTTTCTTTGCTAACACATCGATTCCTGCACTTACAATCCCACACGTTACATCATATGTTTTTAATTGTTGAACACATTGTTTTGCTCCCTTCATCAATTCAACAGAGGAAAAAATGGTTTCTAACTCTTTTTTTAAGATAAATTTTTTATTTTTTTTCCATTGATTAACATCATGACGAATAAATTCTTCATCAGTAATCTTTCCTCGTACATAAGCATCCACGGCATGATCATTATTTGTTGAAAAATGAGTGTGCACATGTCGCCAGGAACTAATACTATCCACAAGCACACCATCCATATCAAACAATACTAGTTTAATCTGAGAATTTCTATCTGGTTTATTTGGAAGCCTTTTCCGAGTTTTTAGATAACAATACCGATGACAAGAACTTGAATCCATAGCGCAAACGGGGTTAATGGTCTTTTCCTATTTGAATGTACATAACAAAATGAACGCAAAATGAATTATGATGCGAAAATATTTATAATATATTTAGCTATAAAAGTAATGGAGTTTTTTTTATGAAGCAGAAAATGCTAAGAAATCTCATGCTTAAATTATGTATTTTAATCCTTATTTTAATCCTTATTTCTCCCTTACCGTTAGGATTAAAATTAACAAATTACACTCACGTTTCATCGATTCAGATAGAAAATGAACTCACAACTGAACCACATGATCTCCTTATTATCACTCCTCAAGAATTCACAGAATCATTACAAGAGTTAGTTGATCATAAAAACAGATTTGGGATGAAAACAAAACTTGTTACCCTTTCAGAAGTTTATGATAACATGTTTTGGCATGGTCGAGATAATGCCGAAAAAATCAAATATTTCATTAAAGAAAGCATTGAAAATTGGGGTGTTGAATACGTGTTACTTGTTGGTGATTTCCGGTTAATGCCTATTCGTTATGTGCATAATCAGGATGTACAACAGGGTTTTAATGAACCAGTTTTCATTTCAGAATTGTATTACGCGGATATTTATAATCAGGATGGAAGTTTTTCATCGTGGGATACGGATAATGATGCCGTTTTTGGTGAATGGTATGATGATGGTGTTTCTACCAAAGCTGAGGACCAACCCATTGATTTGTATCCAGATATAGCAGTGGGCCGGCTTGCCTGTCGAAATAAGGTTGAAGTAGAAGTGTTAGTTGATAAAATCATTACCTATGAAACTCAAGCATATAGATCTGATTGGGCAGATGATTTACTTGTTTGTGCAGGAGATACCTATCCAGATATGCCCACAAATGAAGGAGAAGAGAACACTAAGCGTGTGCTTGAAAACATGACTGATTATGATCAATCTCATTTATGGACGAGTGATGAAACCTTGACTGGTGTAAGAGATATTATTTCAGCGTTTAATGATGGATTGGGATTTGTGTATTTTGATGGGCATGCTAATCCTTTCCGTTGGAGTACGCATCCACCCGGTGATGGATCCACGTGGATCAAAGGGTTATCACTTATTACGATGTCATTACTTCGAAACAAAGATGAATATCCCATTGTTGTGGTTGGTGGTTGTCATAATTTACAGTTTGATGTTCATTTTCAAAAGATCTTTGAAGACCCGTTTTATTATTTTACTTGGGTGCCTGAGTGTTGGGGTTGGAAGCTGACAAGAACGATTAATGGTGGTAGTGTGGCAACCCTTGGTTGTTCAGGCCTTGGAATGACTAAAGAGGATAAGGATTCTTTTAGTGGTGCAGGCGATTATTTAGAACCATCGTTTTTTTATCAGATAGGCGTGAATAATAGTGAATATCTTGGTGATGCCTGGATGAATACTCTACGAATGTATTTAGATAAGTATCCCATTGATTGGGATACGCCTGCTGCTTGGGATTATGCTATTGATGCTAAAACCGTGCAACAATGGGTAATGCTTGGGGATCCGAGTCTTAAAATCGGTGGGTATCCATAATACCTTGTTTTCAATGTTTACAAAAAAAACTAAGATTTTATTAGTTATTTCTCATAAAAAAGTTAATATGAGGTAACTTCATAATTAGTATTGTAATAAAACGGGGTATTGTGATGACCAATTCAACTGTTCTGAAATTGTTAAGTGTTAGTTGTATGATTCTTTTTGTGTTCACTGGTTTTAATCCGTTGTATCAAGCAGAAACAAGTACTACTGAATCATATCCATTAGTAGTGATTGCTGCTGATGAGTTCATTGATGAACTTCAACCATTGAAAACGCATAAAGAGAACATGGGAATGCCAACAAAACTGGTTTCACTTTCAACGGTGTATGATGAAATGTATTGGAACGGAAGGGATAATCCTGAAAAAATCAAGTATTTCATCAAAGAAAGTATTGAAACCTGGCAAACGGAATTTGTATTGTTAGTTGGTGATTTTCAGAAAATGCCGATTCGGTATGTGTACAATAATGAACCATCGGATTATTATGAACCACGCTATATCTCTGAACTTTATTATGCGGATATCTATGATGATCAAGGAAAATTTTCTGATTGGAATAGCAATAACAATGAGTATTTTGGCGAATGGAAAGGAGATCATGCTCAAGACCAGGACATTGATCTTTATCCTGATGTTGC
>CAYPUK010000113.1:0-4864 GCA_964414035.1 uncultured Thermoplasmatales archaeon
ATAAATGGTGCCAATGCTAAATTTTTAGTTGATGAGATGGGTCCGATATTAAAATAATCAAAATTATCTGGACAAAATGATTGTAAGAAATCACAAACCGAAGATAATTCCTTTTTATTTGACGCATAGGATTCCCAAGGTTGAGTGCTTAATCTAACGGTTTGAACGGCGTATCCATGTTGTTTGAACACATGTTTGATGTTCTTTACTTCTTCAGATACTTGTAAAAGTAATGATTTATCATTTGATTGTAATGGATTGTTTATATTACATCCTGCAGTAATCGTTCGAATTTTCATATTAATCTTTCCAATAGGTTTACAAGAACCAGATAGCGTATTACTTTGATAGTACTGGTTCTTTATCATGTTTTTGGACTAATGATTTAATGGTTCCTGACGTGGCAATAGTTTTTACCACTACTGGTTTACCATTGATTTCAGTAATCGAATGTAATAAATTAATCGTGTCTTGTTTTTCAGTATGTTGACAGCGAACAATACCTTTTTTTCCATTGAATCGAGTTAAAAAAATATTTTTTTCTTTTAATGAAGAATGAAACAATGAAGTAGTTTGGGATCGTAACACTGATATCATGGTATATCGGCTGATTGGAAACAATGATTGTTCCCCAGAAATCGTAAAAAGAATATAGCGTGGTCGAAAATCTCGAGTCATCCTCTCACATCAATACCAAATGAACAAAAAAAGAAAAAGAGGTTATTTGAATAATGTTATTCAGATTCAATCCGTGGTGCCAATAAATAGGTCACATGTCCTTTTTTATTTGCAATGGAGAATTCAACACGTGTGGGATTATCATTTCCAAGATGAATCGTCAATGGTTCACTGCTTTTCACTGGTTTGATCATATTACTTAAATAATCAATACTGAACAAGCTCTTACAATCCCCATTTATGGTTAATCCTTCCAAATTATCCTTTGATAACGAAAGATTCACTGTATCAGTATCACCTTCGGCAAATAACTCAAAGTTATCCTTGTTCATACTAAGCGCAAGATGATCTGAGATTGCTTCAGAAGCTCGTACTCCCTGAATGAGTTCTGAAGCTTTTAATACAACTTTTCCTGGAAGTTCCAAATTAGGCATCTTTGGATCTGGCATTCCCGCAGTATCAATCAATGCCATTTTTCGAACAAGATTACCGATTTGAATTACAAGCCGATTCGCTTTTTCATCATAGGTAAGCGAAATACTATCCCCGCTGCTTGCAAGCCGCATGATGCCAGCAAACTTATCCATATCTACACCTAATTCCATTTCATCTGCTTTAAACTCATCAAACGCATCCTTTTCAATCGTTAAATCAACCATTGCAACATGAGCTGGGTCCACAGCTCTAAGATTAATCCCTTTTTCAGACACATTGAATTTTACTTCATTGACAAGCGGTGATGTAACATCTATTAAATCTTTTAGTATCTCTGCTTTGGCCTTTGCATTGAACATCTTTCCAGCCTCCCCAAACAAATCAGACTGAGTACTAACCCAAAATGCACTCTGAGTTTATAACCTCTACGGTAATTTTCAAAATAATTCAACATGTGTTATCACTCATATCTTAAATACTTCTGAAATCTCAATTAATCCTCACGCCATTTATGGCCACATTTCGTACAGGTATAAAACCGACTTTCCGGTTCATCACTACCTCGCATCTGCCGTAAGATCCAATACGCTTCATCATTCCCACATTTTGGACATTTGATCTTGGTTTTAGGAAGAATATTTGTATCATCCTTATTTTCAATGACGGTAACTTCTTTCTTCCGCTGTTTGGTAACGACCACGTTTGAACCTTTCTTCTTTTGTGTATATCCACATTTATTACAAACAAGTTTATCTCCTTTAGGATACATTAACGATTTACATTTTGGGCAAAACATCTTTTTTCCTCCGAATTGCATCTTTAATTATAATATCATGGTCAAATGAAAGATCAGGTAAGGATTCAAGTGGATGAAATGCTGCTTCACTTGCATCATCACCGCCTTTTACCGTTCCCTTTTGGTATTCCATAATATACACTATACTAATAGTGTGCCCTCGAGGATCCCTTGATGGATCAGAATAAACACCTAAAAGATTTGAAATAGCGCACTCCACTCCGGTTTCCTCTTTGACTTCACGTACCACCGCATCTTCTGTTTTTTCACCATATTCAACGAATCCTCCCGGAAGTGCCCACATACCTTGATATGGTGGATTTTTTCGTTTCACCAGAAGAATTTCAGAATCCTTGAAAAGTATACCATCAACCGTAAGACTTGGTGACTGATAGGTCATGACCCATCCGAATATAGCCAACACTATTTAACTTTTCAGACTCAAAAAAACATCGTATGAAAAAACAGTAAAAAAATAAAAAAAAAGATATGAAAATAATGGCTTATGTTACTGCATTGACTGCCAAAAATCTGGAAGTGTTTTCTTCAATTCATCCTTCCAAAGGACAAAAGCAGAATCATCAATGTTTCCATTACGATCAATCTTAAATACATATTCTTCTCTTTGGTGCATCCCGATATCCTTCCTCGCAATTTTCCTCTTCTCTCAAAGAGGAAATATAGTAATGTATTACCTCATTAATGAATGTTTTCTTCGGGTGTTTATGTAGTTACTTATGTAGATGATGACATATACCTGCAGATTGCTCGAATTCATCAGTAAACCTAAAAAATGAGAAGTGTATTCCCCTATCACTCAACGGGCCCGTGGTCTAGGAGGTTATGACGTCGCCTTGACATGGCGGAGGTCGCCGGTTCAAATCCGGCCGAGCCCACTCTCATTTTTCAATTTTTCTGAAGATGTATGAATATTTTCAATCGATAATTCAATAAAATACAAATTCAAACACAGGTTCCTATCCGTCAACCTTTTATATCTTATCTGTATTGTCAGCAAAAAATGGAAGTAGAAACAAAAAAATCCTTTCTTTACATATGGATTCGTTATCTGCTTCTGAGAAGCGCATAAGCCAGGAAAACAGTTATAAATAGTAAGCTTATACGCTATCAAACCTCAATCACAATCATTGTTTGATTGTTGCCTATGAAAAGAGGTAGAAATAACTAAAGACCATATTAAAACCAGAAATGGAGGTAGAAAGATTATGGCAGATAAACCACATATGAACTTAGCAATTATTGGTCACGTCGATCACGGAAAATCAACGCTAGTCGGACGTATTCTTCTTGAAACCGGTCAGTTCCCACAACACATGCTTGACAAATACAAAGAAGAAGCAGAAGCAAAAGGTAAAGGAACTTTCGCACTTGCATGGATTTTCGATAATTTAAAAGAAGAACGAGAACGTGGTGTCACCATTGATGTTGCTCATAAAAAATTCGATACTGACAAGTATTATTTCACCATCATTGATGCACCAGGTCACAGAGACTTTGTGAAAAACATGATTACCGGAACATCTCAAGCTGATGCAGCAATTCTTGTTGTAGCAGCTCCAGAAGGAGTCATGGCACAAACCAAAGAACACATGTTTCTTGCTCGGACCCTTGGCGTTAAACAAATGATTATTGCAATTAACAAGATGGATGCGACCAAACCAGCATATGACAAAAACCGTTTTGAAGAAGTAAAAACACAAGTTACTAAACTTGCAAAAAGTGTTGGATATAAAGCCGATCAATTCCAAATCGTTCCAGTATCAGCATTCAAAGGAGATAACACTGCAAAAGATAAAGCAAATATCGATTGGTGGGATGGTCCTACCATGCTTCAAGCAATTGATAACTTTGAAGTACCAGATAAACCAACGGATCTTCCACTTCGATGGCCACTTCAAGACGTCTATACCATCAAAGGTGTTGGAACTGTCCCTGTTGGAAAAATCGAAACTGGTGTGTTGAAACCTGGAATGAAGGTTCATTTCAAACCTGGTGTCAAACCTGGCGGAGCAATTGGAGAATGTAAAACCATTGAAATGCATCATGAAGAAATTGCAGCTGCAAATCCTGGAGATAACGTTGGTGTTAACATGCGAGGTATCTCTAAAAAAGATATTCGCCGTGGAGATGTCGGCGGACCAGTAGATGATCCACCAACTGTTGCAAAATCATTCAAAGCACAAATCATGGTGTTGAATCATCCATCAGTTATCACCAAAGGATACACTCCTGTTTTCCATTGTTACACTGCACAAGTTGCTTGCAGATTTGATGAAATCGAGAAAAAACTTGATCCACGAACTGGTCAAGTAAAAGAAGAAAACCCAGATTTCATTAAAACTGGAGATGCAGCAATCGTTAAAATCGTACCCAGTCGACCAATGGTTATTGAACCAGCAAAACGTATTCCACAACTTGGACGTTTCGCTATTCGAGATATGGGACAAACCGTTGCAGCAGGAATTTGCTTAGAAGTTGAGGAAGCAGACTAATCTGCTTTTCTTTTCTCTTCTTTCTTTTCAAAAAAATAAGAAAAAACTGGAGTTTAGCTGAATATGGCGCAAAAGGCACGGATTTCACTAGTAAGCACGAATGCAAAAAAACTTGAAGAAGTATGTAATCAGATTAAAATGATTGCAGAAAAAACTGGAGTTGACCTCAGTGGTCCTATTCCATTACCCACTAAACATTTAAAAGTCCCTTGTCGAAAATCACCGGATGGAGAAGGAACAGAAACCTGGGATCGCTGGGAAATGAGGGTTCACAAACGTCTCATTGATCTTGATGCAAGTGATCGAGCGCTTCGACAACTTATGCGAATTCAAGTTCCTGATGGCGTCAACATTGAAATCGTCTTACGATCATAATTTCATTTATTTTTTTTAAATGAATAACTTTTTTATTTCTTTTCTGTTTCCCTTTTTGTTCATTTCC
>CAYPUK010000114.1:0-29113 GCA_964414035.1 uncultured Thermoplasmatales archaeon
ATTTTTACCTTTGAAAGTTAACAATGCTTTATATTATTTGCCATTTATTTCTGGTAAAAGGTAAAAGGAATCCTCATAGCGAACTATGGGAATTTGCTCTGAAGAATACGTAATCTTTTTTGGTTTGTTAATGACCACAATCTTATAGGTATTTTTATCCATCACTTGAATCTCATCATCTTTTTGACTCACTACAATCATATCTTGAACGAGATCTTCATAATCATATACCATTGCTTTCTCAAAATCTTTCACAGGAAATGTATGAGTATTCCATGTTTTCAAATCAAGAACATGAGCCGTATTATTAGATAATGAGGTAACGAAAAATAACGAATCATCCTTAGCAAGAATACTATGTTTATCAAAACTAGGAAGACGAAGTAAATAAGTCATTCGATAAACTTGTTTTCCATCACTCATCCCTACATTGCTTGATGAAACCGTAATCTCTCCACAAAACTCACTCTGTGCTTTTTTTATGATAGCTGCTGCCGCTTGTTTGTCACTTAACAAATAATCGATACCTGTTTTTTCATAGTTTTTATCGGTTACAAACAACTTTCGATTACCGTTTTTTTGCATTGAATAAACAAGAGCATCAAGAAAAGTTTCAATTGATTTTTTTTGTTCCTCACTCATTTTCTTTTCAGATGATCTAATCTGAAGAATAGCTTCATGATATCCACCGAATTGTTTTGAGCAGATATCACACACATTCGGTTTCAAGCGAATTTCAACATAATGATCCTCGCTAACTTGTTCATCATCAATCTTACTATAGATAGTAACTTTACAAAAAATAGTGTCCTCTTCATCATGGCAATCTACTGAAATCTGAATGTCGTTTAACTCATTACTAAAGGAAAACGCATTTTTCACATAACGCTTTACGACTGTTTCAAATGATTCGTTCTTCCACGTGTTCTTATATTTGTATGCTCCACAATAATTACACACGGGAATGTGAAACACATCAGGGCCATGTGTAAATCGATGATTTTTTAAATAACATTCTAGACAGGATCCTTCTCGAAAAATTGGTTTATCTTTTCCGCAATCAACACAGTACATAATTCACGGTAACAACAATGGTTCTGATACTTAAAGCATATGATAGCATACTCCTAAGATTCTTCATCTATCCTTAATTTGACGTAATTGTTGTTTTGCTTTTTGCACCAGCACAACACCAAGAATGATTAATCCAGCACCAACCAAAAACAATGGCGTTGGATACTCCCCAATAAAAAAGGATAAAAGAATAGTAAATAACGGAATGAAATTTAGAAACACCGCAGATTCAGCTGCTTCACTTTTTGATAATGCATAATACCAAGCAATGTAAGCAAAAACACTACAAAACAAACCTAAATAAAGCACGGCAAGCAATCCAGAAAAACTTAAATTATTCAAAACAAGAGTAATATCAGCATAAACAAAAGGAAGAAACAAAACAGTTCCAAGTAAAAACGCATTTGCATTAACAACTAACGAATCCTCTTTTTTAAGTAAATGCTTACCAACAATGGAATACACTGCCCAACAAACAGCAGAAAGAATCACCAGAATACTTCCAAAAACAAAAGAGGAATCAAACACAATTTGTTCGTTACTCATCTGACCAAACATAACAAGAATAACGCCAATAAAAGAAATGATAACTCCCATTGTTTTCAAATTGTTGAATCGTTCATGTAAAAAAAGCGCAGAAAACAAAGAAATGAACAACACATTAGTATTAATCAAGACACCACCAGTGGAAGCACTAGTTAACGAGACGCCTGTGAATTGCAACATATAAAGAAGCGTTACCCCGGTTAAAGCAAGAACAAGTAATTGTGGGAGTTTTTGTTTAGAAAGAAAAAATGGTTTTTTAAGAATAAACAATAAAAAGAACATTACTGGAGTTGCCACTACAAAACGCAAGAAACCAAGCATAATCGGAGGGATTTCCTCATGAATCACGCGCACTGCAACAAAACTACCCGCCCAGGATAAACTAGCAAAAATGAGAAGACCATACACCAACAAAAGCCGTGGTTTCATAACAAAAAAAAGAAAGGAAAAAAGATTATTTTTTCTTTACGGCATCCATTCCCCCTTTAAAAGCCGTATCATTCACTGATTTGAATTTCGGTGGAACATTATCAAAAATGGTCTCTAGCAAAATACTAGAATCAAACGGAAGAAGACCGCTTGCTGCAAGTCCACCAAGAAGTACAATGTTTTTCGTAATCCTAGCCCCAGCATCTTTTGCAATCTGCAATGCATCCAACGTAATCAATTCAGCATGCGATGAAATATCCTTGTACACATCATCTAACGAAGGATAGGTTTCTCCACCAACATTAACCGTAAATGGCACTACTGGATTAGTATCCGTGATTACTTTTGTTTTCTTATGAGCGTACTGAATATAACGGAGTGCTTCAATAGGTTCCGTGCTCACAATCACATCAGCAGTTCCACTCGCAATCAAGGGGCTAGAAACATCGCCCATGCGTACCGTACAATACACTGATCCACCACGCTGAGCCATTCCATGGACTTCAGAAGCATACACCTTAACATCCGCATTTACCGCGGCTTTACCAAGAATATTTGTTGCCGTGATCACTCCTTGACCACCAACACCAGTAAGTACAATACTTGTTTTCATCTTAGTTCTCCTCCTTTCTCACTTTAATCGCTTTCTCAGGACAGATCTGAAGACAATTACCACAACCATTACACTGTTGTTCATCAATATACACACGACCATCCTTTTTGTAAAACGCAGGACAACCAAACTCATTCAGACAAGTATCACATTGTGTACATTTTTCCTGATCCACTTCAAAAGTTGGAACTGGTTTTCCACCCTTACGTCGATCTCGATTCTTTAAAAGGATACATGGTGCTTTACTGATAACAACAGCAGTTCCTTTGAAATCAAGTGCTCGTTTGAACGCTTCACTTGTTTTCTTCACATTGTTTGGATTAACCACTTCCACATGTTCAACTCCCAATCCTTTTACTACATCCTCAACGAGAATCACATTAGCTGGATCACCCATCCCATCAGTTTCAGTACCTGGATGTGGCTGATGACCAGTCATCGCCGTCGTTCGATTATCAAGAACCGTGATGACCACATCATGATTATGATGCACAGCATTCACAATTGGTGGAATTCCAGAATGGAAAAACGTGGAATCACCCATGAACGAGACGATCTTTTGATCAGTTGAAACGGAAAGGCCACATGCAGTTCCTGCATTCGAACCCATACATAATAATAAATCAGCCACTTCAAGTGGTGGAGCTTTTCCAAGAGTATAACAGCCAATATCAGTTGGATACACAGTATCTTTTGGAGCAACTTGCTTTAAGGCATAATATGTTGCTCGATGCGGGCAACCAGGACACAACGCGGGAGGTCTACTTGGAAGCGTAAGCGCAGATTCTTTCGAGTTAGGGAATGGGATTTTTTTATCAAAAATTTCTGCTAATGCCTTAGTAACAATATCTGGAGTATATTCGTATAATCTAGAGAAATGATTCGTTGATTTCCCAAGGATTTCAACATCAATTCCTTGTTCATGAGCCATGGTGTGAACTTGATTTTCCAAGATAGGTTCTAATTCCTCAACAACAACGACAGTATCACAATCAGTGAGAAGTTTTTTGATCATTTTCGGTGGAATCGGATGAGTCATTCCAAGTTTTAAAATCGTCACATCCAAGTTAAGATCCTCAGCTGCTTCTTTCACATAATTAAAGGAAACACCAGAAGTTAAAATGCCCATCTTACTTTTTTTACCAATCTGTATAAATTCATTGAATGGTGAGTTATCCGACATCTCTGCTGCTTTTTCCATTTTTTCTAATAATTCAGGATGCTTCTTTCGAGCAGTAGCAGGAACCGTTACTAAATCAGGGTCTTTTTCAAAAAAACCTTTTCCTTTTGATGGTTTTGGTTTCTTCAACATTACTGGGCCACGCGCATGATTCAACCGAGTCGTTGTACGAAGAAGAAGCGGTGATTTTAACTCTTCAGAAATATCAAAACCAATTCGAGTCATCTCTTTTGCTTCCTCAGGCGTAGTAGGTTCTAGCATAGGACAACTCGCAAACAGTGCAAAGTACCGATTGTCTTGTTCATTTTGTGATGAATGACAGGAAGGATCATCAGCTGAAATAATCACATGGCCACCCTTGCATCCAACATAAAGATAGGTCATGAACGCATCACTAGCGACATTTAATCCAACATGTTTCATACAAGTCAGACTGCGCAATTTTGAAAAAGATGCAGCTGCAGCTACTTCCAATGCTACTTTTTCATTTGTTGAATACTGAAAATAAAATGATGGTTTTTTGTTCTTTTTCCTCAAATATTTGGCAATATGAGAAAACGTATCAGCTATTTCAGACGATGGCGTCCCTGGATAGGTGGTGGCCACGTCAACTCCAGCTTCAATCGCTCCTCGAGTGATTGCTTCATTTCCAAGTAATAAAATAGTTTTTTCTGGTTTCTCCTCAATAATTTCCATGGTCATCTCCCCAAAAGTGAATAGTACGAGGTAGGCTTTCGTTCAATTTGATGAACTTCCTAGCACATATAAAGGTAACTGCAAAATTTATATAGGAGTATCACGTATAATATAGTAGATATGTTTATGGAAATAGTATTTTTCTGTGATATCCTGAATTAAGTTCCTTCGAGTATTTTATGTTTGTCATATTTTTCTTCACATTACTTTAAAATATTCAGGAGCCCAGGTTTGAACCAGTTCCCGATGGGTGTTGATAAAATTCTTCTTATGTTTATGATGAATTTTCCGAATATATGCTTGGAACGGTGTTTCACATCGTTCAATTTGCAAGCTCATATGAGGGCGTTCAAAGTTGTAATAGAACAGGGTTTGGATCCAATCGTTGAAATGAGGATATAATCGTTTCAGTGTTCCTCCAACTCGTTCCATTTTTCCATTTGATTGGGGATGTTTTACTCGTGCTTTTACGTGTTGGACTTGGTACTGATCTAAGATTTGTTGGAAGATTGTTGGTTCTGGATTGGAACAGGTGGGTTTTGTTAAGCTTACAAATTGTGTTCCATGATCAGACATGACTTGTTTCGGAAGCATGTATGAGGTTATTGCTTGTTGGAATACATCTGCTGAATGTTGTGATGTGGCCTGTGAGAAGATGCCGAATCCAGTGATGAATCGTGAGGCATCATCTTCGAAACTTATCATTTTCTTTCCCTTATATTCAAACCAGTCTGTGTGCCACAGACTGTTGCTATGTTTTCGTTCATAACGAATGTATTTCCGTTGTTTCTGTTTTTTAGGTTCATGGTGCACTAATCCTTCTTCTTTCAGGATCTGATGAATGCGATTATGGGAAATGTGAATTCCTTGGTGATCCAGGATTTTTTCAAGTGTCACCGCACATAATGGATGTTTCTTTCTGAGTTCAAGGATGATTTGCCGTTCTTCAGATGAGATCAGTTTTGGTTTTCTCCCGGGTTTTTGAGGATAAGGATAGGCTCCTTTTTCCTGATAGGAGTGATATAATTTTCGTACGTATCGAGGTGTGATATCCTGAAGTTTAGCTATCCGGTAAACTGATCGTTCTCCCTTTTTCATTTCTCTGATGATCCACCGGATCTTCCGTTGATTCAACTTCTTCATGAGTGGTGAATCATCTTTGAGTTTTTCTAGGAGGAACTTATTTCGGGATAACACAAAATAGTATTTTTCTCTAACATTTAAAAAGTAAGAGATATTTGAAAAAAAATTCAATATCTCAGTATAATATTTAAATACTATTTCAGACATAGTATATCGTAACGGGGACAAATATGAAAAAACAATTCATTGCAATAGTACTAGTTGCATTTTTTTTAAGTAGCAGTAGTTTTGTTTTAAGTATACCAGCAAATCAAGATAGTCAAACAAAAACGATAACGCTCTCACTAACCGCCTCATCCTTGTCACTCTCTGAAAAGAATGATTTTATTTCCGCTTCTATTCCAGAAGCAACAGGATCAATCAAGAGACCTACACATCCTGCTCTTCCTGTAGTTAGAGAAAGTATAACCTTGCCATTTGGATCAACTATTCAATCAATACACTATGAATTCGATCAAAAAGAAACAATCCCTCTTGATAAACAGATAAATCCAGTTTCTTATCCTACACCACTTGATCCATCAATCAACTCTCTAGAAAAAGAAACCAATAAAGAAATTTATACTTCTTCAAATCCATATCCTACTCAACCAGTGCACTCAAGAATATCTGCAGGTTTAACTAATGGAAACTTAGGAAATACGCTTACGTTAACCTGGTATCCCGTCCAATATCTACCTACAGAAGACACACTTGAATTCAGTAAAGAAATAACTATTTCAGTAACGTACAAACCCGGATCAACAGTTGTTCAAGAAACAAATGAAAACAAATTAGTCATCATCGGACCTGAAGCATTTGCAGATGAAACTCAATCATTAGTCGATCATAAAAATAATCATAATGTACAAACAATGTATACTTCAGTTGAACAAATCTATCAAGAGTATTCTGGAAGAGATCACGCGGAACAGATTAAAAAGTATATTTACGATGTCGTTAAGAACCAGGGGACAACGTATGTATTACTTCTTGGAAGCGTAGAGCTTACTCCTATGAGAGAAACCGCCATTCGTATTTATCATGATGACAACATTCTTACAGATCTTTATTACGCAGACGTGTTTGAAAGTGATGGAAGTTTTTCCAGTTGGGACTCAAATAATAATGATAAATTTAGCGAATATAATTGGGAAGACGGCCTGCTTGAACATGTGGATTTACAACCTGATGTGCACGTTGGACGAATTCCTTGTGAGAACAAAAGAGACGTTAAGACAATAGTAAACAAGATCATCACCTATGAACAAACCGCTGCTTCATCTTCATGGTATAAAAAAATACTTTTAATGGCAGGAGATACCTTTCCTAGTCATGGAGTTATAGAAGGAGAATTAGTCACTCAACATATCGCTGAGGTCATGGAATCCCATGGATTTGAATCAGTAAAATTATGGACTTCAAAAGGAAATTTTAATCCATTAAATATCAATAAAGAACTCACCGCTGGTGCTGGATTTATTAGTTATTCAGGTCATGGTTATGAACAAGGATTCGGTACCTCACCACCAGATGTAGAGGAACGAATCGAATATTTCACACCTTATTTATTTGGAGTGTTTAATGGGTACAAATTACCAGTTATCTTCTTTGATGCTTGTTCTACAACAAAACTTGATTTCACTATTGAAGATCTTCAAGAATGGTATCCAACGCCACTTATCAAATTACTCTCATTCATTTACGGAATAGACTATGAGTTGGATTCGCTTTATCCTCCGATCTCATGGCAAATCGTGAAAAAACCAAATGGAGGATGCATCGCATCCATTGGATCAACACGGGTTGCATTCACTGGAGTGGATGAAGATGGTGCCCATTGGGGCGCCGGGTTCTTAAACACTCACTTCTATGAAGCATATGAACCTGGTGCAAAACTCGGTGAATTATTTACGCAATGTCAAACGGATTACCTTAACGAAGTGGGAACAGAATGTATCACTCTTGAAGAATTCATCTTAGTAGGCGATCCAAGTCTTCAACTTGGTGGATTTGCTTAAAAAATCTGCCCGGTTTATTATCCTTTATTCTCTACCAATTTTTTTTATAATCCTCTTTCTTATCACAATATGGATTTCGCTAAATCAATGGATGTGTAAACCCTATTGTGAACTCAAATGATAAAAATAATAATGTAAAGACCTATCCTGCTCCCTGGGCATTAAAAGGAAAAGGATATATTCTTCTCTACCGGTTTTCCAAAAAAGAAATTCAAAAAGATCCGTTTCTCTCCCAAAAATTCAAAGATTCTTTTCTCGGTGGATTTGGTGCAGTCATGATCGTTGATTACCAAAAATCTAACGCTGGACCATACCAAGAACTTCTTTTTATTCCAGGTAATTTTTCATATAATGAACAAAAAAAGAAAACAATTAGTAAAATTTATGTTTCAACAAAAGCAAGTGTAACAAATGGAATAATTAACTGGGCTATTCCAAAGAAACTTGCTAAATTTACGTTCAAAGATCTTGATACGCACAAGGAAACAATACATGTTTTCTCAGAAGAAAAAGAGATACTTAACATAAAGATAAAAAGTGGGCGTTTTCCATTTCCAGTTCATACAACATTGTTACCATTTCCCTTAGTTCAAGAACGGAATGATAAAGCATATTATACCACATTTTCTGGATCTGGAATAGGTTACTTAGCAAAAATAATGAATCTTTCAGTAAACAATGATATGTTTCCAAAAATAATAGAGAAAAAACCGTTTCTGTGTATAAAAGTAGATCCATTCAACATTTATTTTCCAAAATCAACAATCAAAGAAATTGATTAAGTTGCTTTTTGTTAAAGTTTAATCATTTTTTAAAACCAATAATAAAAACCCTTTTTTCTAATAGTTTAGAAATCATTGAAAATAAGGGTAACTTATTAAAAAAGACTATAATATTACACAATACTTTGTGTAAGTAAAAAGGCGGTGTGATAATGGGACGAAAGAAAGATAAAACAGATGAATACAATCAGCTTTCACCAGAAGAACTTCATACGCATATTCGAAAAAATATTAGCATCCCAAAATACATGGATGCGTTTCTTTACGAACAAAACATTAGCCTTTCAAAACTAGTACAAAACGCAATCATCACCCGAATGGAACAAGAAAAAGAAACCGTTATCAAAAAAGATGTAAAAAAAGAGTTTCAGGAGAAAAAAGCACGTAAACGATTGCAAGAAGAAAAAAAGAAAAACCCTGAATTTGAAAACGAATTAAAACGGGCTAAACACGTTCTCACCACTTATTTCAACGCATTTGACGCAGATGATGCTGAAGCGCTTCACCGCCGGAAACAATTAATGTTAACTGAATTTCCTGAGATGTACGTAGACGTTCTCAAATTTGAACAATGGCATGAACAAAACAAGGACATCTATTCACAGATGAAAGACCAATATGAAAATCCAGTTGAACGATTAATTCGTATTAAAAATATGTTCAGAGAAAAATAATATTGCAAAGAACCAAGCGGGAACGGGTAAAAACTATTTTATTCTCCCATACTTTTTTAGAGCAGTTGTTATTTTACTCGTTGATACACCCAAATGAAAGATAACATCAAAATTCTGATTACTGTTTGCTTTTTTCATCTTTTCAACGATGGCGTTATCTCACTTGTACCATTACTCTTCCCTATATTTAGATCTCTTTTCAATCTCTCCTATTCACAAATTGGTATCATAACAGGTACCGGCTTAGCCGTAAGTTTAGTTGCACAATTTCTTATTGGTTTCATCTCAGATAAACGGAATTTCAAAACATTACTATTAACTGGCATGAGCCTCCTCATTCTATCTCTTATCATTTTTCCAAGCATCCAAGGATTTACTTCGTTGTTTATCCTCTTCATTCTCTTACGATTCTCATCTAGTTTCTTTCATCCACTTGGCATCGGACTGATCTCAAAACAATTCAAAAAAGACCGGCTTGATTGGGCAATGGGCATTCAAAGCGCGTTAGGAGATTTTGGTGTTTTCATCGCTATTGCTTCAACGCTTTTTATCGCTGAAACCATTGGCTGGAAATATCCTTTTTACATCTGGACTGTTATCGGCATTCTGTCAATTATCTTAGGGATTATTCTTACGAAAACTATTTCACATCTAGACATTAAACAAAACATCATCAAATCCCGGGAACCATTCATTAAAAATTTGAAGGAATACAAAAAAATCATCAAAAACCTACGATACTATGCACCAATGCTTATCATCAGTGGAGCCACCTGGGGAACAACACTAACCTACCTGCCACTCTTTCTAGATGAAACAACAACGCTTTCCCTTTCTATCATTGGGTTTATCGTTTCCCTCTGGATTGGTTTTGGAACAGTAGTCACCTTGTTCTATGGACATCTGCATTCAAAAATCGGTAGAAAAAAAATAATTGTACTAAGTTATCTAACCATAGCGCTAATGAACATTATACTTATAACCAACCCCTTAGCAATACTTATTCCAGTTATCGTTGGCATTCTGGGTATAGCAACATTTCTTACATTTCCTATTTTATTCTCTTATATCTCTGAAATCACCCATGAATCAAACGAAGGAAAAACATTCGGTTTTATTTTCACCCTTCAACTTGGAGGAGGAACTTTCTTATTATATGTCAGCGGATTTCTTTCAGATATTTTTAGTATCTGGATACCGTTTCTATTCATGGCCATTGCTAGTTTAATTGCAACAGTTAGTATTTTTATGAAGAATAACTCTGTAAAGGATGAAAGAATAGGATAAATAGATCTAGCAATATGATTTGAATCAATGATTACGATGATGAATGAGTGAACAATTTCGCTCTTTTTACCCCATATCTTCTTTTCAAATACTGAACGTATTTCTTTTCATATTGTGGTTTCAAACCAACTAAATTCAAATGATGATTCATTCCTTTTTCATACTTCCTCATAGCATCTCACTAATTCCTTTTTGGTCACCATCCATATTTAAAACCATACTGACAAAATATCAAACTGAAAAAAAATAGAATCAATAATTTTAAGAAATAATCCTTCTATCACTCAAATGATGAAACAAAAAACAGCGATGACCATCGGTGGATCTGATTCCTCAGCAGGAGCAGGTATCCAAGCCGATCTCAAAAGTTTTACCGCACTTGACATACATGGAGTCACCGTTCTTACCAGCATTACCGTTCAAAACACACAAACCGTAAAAAAAATCATTCCAATGTCACCAGAAGACATCAAAAATCAAATTGATTCAGTACTAGAAGATATCCCTGTAAAACATGTAAAAACTGGTTTATTGTACCAGCCATCAATAGCAAAAATTGTTTCTGATGCTACCAAGACCTATAACTGGAAATTAGTCATTGATCCCGTTCTTACAGCAACAAGCGGAGACTCCCTTGCATCAACTAATCTAATAAAAGAAATAAAAAAAACACTTATTCCAATTTCAACTATCATCACTCCTAACATTCCTGAAGCAGAAGCATTAACTGAATCCGCAATTTCAACGGTTTCTGATATGAAACAAGCCGCGAAAACAATCCATCAAATGGGATCTAAAAACGTTATCCTAAAAGGAGGACATCTCAAAGATAAACAATCTTATGATATCCTTTACGATGGAAAAAAATATACTGAACTTGCGCTCCCACGATTGCCACAGAAAAAAGCTCATGGCTCAGGATGTACCTTTTCAGCACTACTCACCGGATATTTAGCAAAAGGACATACAGTTCAATCAGCATTTTCACAAGCAAAATACGCATTATGGAACATGATAAAGCAAGGATACAACGTTGGAAAAGGATCAGACGTCTTAAAGATCACACATCAAACCATCACCCATGCACCACAACACCTGCCAACACAGAATCATATCGACACATGGCTGCAACTATCCGAAACAATACCTGACATACGTAATGACTTACCATTGTCTTTTACTCCAGAAGTAGGATGTAACATTGGTTTTGCCATACCAAATGGAAAAAATCGAAAGGATGTGTGTGCTCTTGATGGAAGAATTATCAGATCCTCACGTAAACCACAGCGTTGTGGCTCTCTTCGATTCGGCGTATCAAAACACATCGCATCAATCATTTTAGCAACCATGCAGACCTATCCAGATCAACGTTGTGCAATGAATATAAAGTATACACCAGAAAATATCTCTTTAATAAAAAATACATCTCAAACTATCTCATCATTTGATCGTAAAAACGAACCAAAAACCGTCTCGTCAACAATGGACTGGGGAACAAAAACAGCAATAGAAAAAACAAACACAATTCCAGATTTTATTTATGATACAGGAGGCATTGGAAAAGAACCAATGATTCGGATTTTAGGAAAGAATCCAACGGATGTTTACAACAAATTAAAACAAATCATTCAACAAAAGGACGGATAAAATACTGGTTTTCAATCAAATTTTTTAGGCGGTTTTTTACTCCTTAATTAACGGGAGGCGAAAGTTTTATTTAGAGCAAATCAGTTGGCAGCCTTTAAGTAGCAAACAACTAAAAACAATAGATATTCTAGGGAGGTATAGAGATATGCCAGAAAATGAAACAGCCGATGAAAACACTATTTTTGTAGGAAACAAACCACCAATGAGCTACGTTCTTGCCGTTGTCACTCAATTCAATGGCGGATCAGACAATGTCTTTATCAAAGCTCGAGGTAGAGCAATCAGTAGAGCAGTAGACACCGCTGAAATCGTGAGAAACAGATTCGTCAAAGATGCAGTGGTCAAAGATATAAACATTGGAACGGAAAGCATCACAAACGAAGAAGGACGCAGTTCAAACGTATCATCTATAGAAATCACTTTGTCAACAAATTAAACAAGTCAATAAAACAGTAATATAATCAAAGTTGATTTTTATTCTTTCTTTTTTTTATTATTTCCCCTTTATTTTGTAAGTTCACTCATTTTTTCTCCCTCAATTTTTATTACAAACACAAACAATTTTAATACTGCTTCTCATTACTGTCTACTGTTGATTTTCAATGGCGAATTATATTATTGTGACAGGAGGAGTTGTTTCAGGGTTAGGAAAAGGAATAACCACTGCCTCAGTTGGGAAAATATTGCAAATGCATGGCTATAATGTCACTGCAATGAAAATAGATCCGTACATTAACTGTGATGCAGGAACCCTTAGACCAACGGAACATGGTGAAGTATGGGTCACTGAAGATGGTGGGGAAATAGACCAAGACCTTGGTCATTATGAACGATTCTTAGATATTAACATTCCAAAATATCATAATATTACTTCTGGACAAGTGTATGGTGCAGTCATTGATAAAGAACGAAAAGGAAAATACCTTGGTAAAACCGTTCAACCAATTCCACATGTCACTAATGAAATAAAAAATCGTATTCGACGACCAGCGAAAGATAAAAATTACGATTTCATTCTTGTTGAAATCGGTGGGACTGTTGGTGACTACGAAAACGTCCTGTTTTTAGAAGCTGTTCGTCAAATGAAACTAGAAGGAGATAAAGTTCTTTTTGTACACGTCACCTATGTTCCTGTTTTAGATGCATTAGGCGAAGCGAAAACAAAACCGACTCAACACTCAGTAAAATTACTCAGAGAGATTGGTATTCAACCAGATTTTATCGTTGCACGAGCAGATGATCCGTTAGATTCAGTGCGAAAGGAAAAAATCGCATTGTTTTGTAATGTCAGAGAAGAAGACGTTATCAGTGATTCTAACATCGATCATGTGTATGCTGTTCCATTATTATTTGAGGAGCAACAATTGTGTAAGAAGATTCTAAGGAAAATGAGATTGAGAAAAGATGTTGAAGACGTGAAACCATGGAAGGATTTCATTACTAATATTCGAAATCTAAAAGAAAGTGTTACGATTGGAATCGTAGGAAAATATTTTGATATTGGAACCAGTCAACTTTCCGATTCATACATTTCAGTTATTGAAGCAGTGAAACATGCATCTTGGAAAAACAATGTCATTCCTAAGATACACTGGATCGATTCAAAAGAATTTGAAGAAGAATCCAATAAACTTTCCACGTTGGATCATGTTGATGGGATTATTGTTCCAGGTGGATTTGGTCTTTCAGGCATCCAAGGAAAAATCGATACCATTACCTACACCAGAGAGCACCATATCCCATATTTAGGACTCTGTCTAGGAATGCAACTCGCTGTTGTCGAATATGCTCAAAACGTTTGTAAACTACCTGATGCTCACTCAAAAGAAGTCATTAAAGACACCAAATATCCAGTCATTGATTTTATCCCTGAACAAGTAAATATTCTTCAGGAATCAAGATATGGTGCAACCATGAGACTTGGATCTTACCCCGCGATCTTAAAATCTGGAACAAAGGTTCATGAGCTATATGGAACAGACAAGGTCGAGGAACGTCATCGACATCGCTATGAAGTAAACCCTGATTTTGTGAAAACACTTGAAGATGGAGGTCTTGTCTTTTCAGGTCATTCACCAGATGGAGTGCTCATGGAATTCTTAGAACTGCCAGATCATCCATTCTTCATTGCAACTCAAGCGCATCCAGAGTTTAAATCTCGACCCATAAAACCAGCACCATTATTTGATGGGTTCGTCAAAGCTGCAATTAAAAAAAAACGAAATAACCCTAACGCTTCCTTAAAACAAATCGCTTAAAAAAATAAGGATGACCCAATCATCCAATCCTATTTTTTCAACAAATATCGTTTTTCCTCATCAATATCCATAAAGAAATCAGCAGAATCGATCAGCTTATGAGATGTGGATTTTCCAAATGCTATAACTTCAACACGACAACCAAGGCTTTTCGAATGTTCCACAAGTTCCGTGAAATCCCCATCGCCACTCACTAACACGACCACATCAAGTTTTGGGGCAAGTCGCATGATATCCATAGCAATACCAACGTCCCAATCACCTTTTTTGGATCCATCAATAAACACTTGGATGTCTTTTGCTTTTACTTCAAAACCCATGCGTTCCAAGGCATCATAAAAATTACTTTCATCTTTAACATCAGCTTTAATCACATAGGCAATGGCTCGAATTAGTTTACGATCGGAAATAGCATCTTTTAACAAGGACTTGAAATCAACTTTTTTCTTATACAAATTCCGCGCGGAATAATACATGTTTTGCACATCGACAAACACGCCAATTCGTTGATGTTTATGAACAACTTGAATCATACAAAAATACTGAATAGCATAATATTTAAAAAGCATATGGTCAAAACAAAACTCATAGAGTAACCTGCGAACATATCGCTGAATTTTGTTAGTATTAGATGGTAGATTCTTCTTTTTTTAATCAATCCTTTCGATTGCCGACTTAATTACGATTTAGTATATGCTACGAATTCTCTTTTAAATATTTATCAATAGATTTTGCTGCTTTTTTACCCGCACCCATCGAAAGAATTACTGTCGCAGCACCCGTTGCGATATCTCCACCAGCAAATAAACCGGGAATATTGGTTTGACCGTTCTCATCAACCTCGATATTTCCTATTTTACCAATTTTTAAACCATCTATGGTTTTAGGAACTAACGGATTAGGGCTCTGGCCAACTGCAATAATTGCAGTATCAATATCCATCGTAAACTCTGAATCTTTAATGGGCCGTGGTTTTCTTCGTCCTGATCTATCTTGTTCCCCGAGCTTCATTTTGACACATTCAACTTGTTTAACTGATCCCTTATCATCACTGATAAACCGTTTTGGATTAGTCAAAAGTTTAAAAATAACACCCTCTTCTTTTGCATGCTCAATTTCTTCGTTTCTTGCAGGCATCTCCTTTTCCGATCTGCGGTAAATGATATATGATTTTTCTGCACCAAGTCGTAATGCAGTTCTTGCACAATCCATGGCAACATTTCCCGCACCAAACGTTGCTACTTTTTTACCGATTTTAATGGGAGTATCAAAATGAGGGAAATCATATGCTCTCATCATATTTGCCCGTGTTAAAAACTCATTTGCTGAACAAATCCCTGCAAGATTCTCACCCGGAATATTCAAAAAATGTGGAAGACCCGCACCAGTACCAATAAAGACAGCATCATACTCTTCCATAAGTTCCTCAACATCTATGGTTTTTCCAACAACGACATCATAATTAATCTCTACACCAAGTTTTTTAATGTAGTCAACTTCATAGTTTACAATATCTTTAGGGAGACGAAACTCAGGTATTCCATACATCAAAACTCCACCTGGGGCATGTAATGCTTCAAAAATAACGGCTTTATGACCCATCTTAGCAAGATCCCCAGCACAGGTTAATCCTGCAGGACCAGAACCAATAATCGCTACTTTTTTTCCAGTTGGTTGAGGTGTAATCGGTTTCTTTTCTCCTTTTTTTCGAGCATGATCTGCAGCGAATCGTTCGAGACGTCCTATTGCTACTGATTCACCAGCTTTTGAAAGAACACAGCTTCCTTCACATTGCTCCTCATATGGACAAACACGACCACAAACGGATGGTAAATTTGTTTTCTTTTTAAGAACGCCAATCGCTTTGTCAAATCTACCTTCAGCAATCTCCTGAATAAAATCAGGTATATCTATGTTAACTGGACATCCTTCAACACAAGTCGGCTTTGGACAATGCAAACACCGTTGAGCTTCAGCAATTGCTGTTTCTTCATTATAGCCCAGAGGAACTTCATCAAAATTATTGATTCGTTCTTTGGGGTTTTGTTCA
Organism: uncultured Thermoplasmatales archaeon; assembly: GCA_964414035.1. GTDB lineage: Archaea > Thermoplasmatota > E2 > DHVEG-1 > DHVEG-1 > EX4572-165. The sequence continues at coordinate 16,380 of CAYPUK010000114.1, forward strand.
GGCATCTTATGTTTCTCTTTTTTAACAGCCATTTACAACACCCCAGCAAGTTTACAAGCTTCTTTTTCCTCCCGTTCAAATCGTCTGTTCCTTAGCATAAGATTTTCAAAATCAACCTTATGCCCATCAAACTCTGGACCATCTACACAAGCAAATTTAGTTTCATCACCCACCGTAACTCGACATCCTCCACACATACCTGTTCCATCAACCATAATCGGATTTAGACTCACCATTGTTTTAAGATTATATTTACGAGTAAGATCAGAAACCACCTTCATCATGATAACCGGGCCAATAGCCCAAGCAATATCAATTTTCGTACCTTCATCAATAATGTCTTTTAAAACATCACTAACAAATCCTTTATGGCCCTTGGATCCATCATCAGTTGCTATTAATAATTCATCACTATATTTTCCGATCTCATCTTCAAGCATTAACAGATCCTTACTTTTCGCACCAAGAATGCTGATGACCTTGTTTCCGGCTTCCTTTAATGCTCTAACAATAGGATATAATGGTGCAATACCAACACCGCCCCCAATACAAACCACAGTTCCGTATTTTTCAATTTCCGATGGAACACCAAGAGGTCCAGCAAAATTCAAAAGACTCTCTCCTTCTTTCATAGCGCCAAGTTGCTTTGTGGTTTTTCCTACTTCCATGAATATAATGGTAATAGAACCTTTTTTTCTATCATAATCCGCAATCGTCAACGGAATACGTTCTCCAGTTTCATCGATTCTTAAAATAATAAACTGGCCCGGTTTTGCCTTTTTTGCAACCAGTGGAGCTTTTATGTTCATAAGTTTAACGTTATCTGATAAGGTTCGTTTTTCCAATATTTTATACATGTCTTACACAACTCAACATTAGGGTTACTCTAATATACAGAGAATGGTAAATAAAGAGGCTTATTTTAAAACTTTACTATCCCACCTATAAAAAAATATAATAATGTATAAAAAATCATTTAAATATTATCTTATTACTGTTTTACTAGGCGATAGATTGATAAAAAGATGATTTTTGACTTTTAACTCTTATAATAGGTACTGGTCATACATTTTAGAAAGAAATAGAATTTCAATGACCTTATCAAAATTGTTTTCGTCAATATTACTAGTCGGTAAATTCACTGATCTTTACTGATAAGCGTTCTTCCGCGTTTACCATCAAGTTTTATGGTCAATGGATGATTTAAACGTATATGTTTTACAAATGTTAAATCATGTTCAGCATCCTTTGAGTTTAAAAAATTCCAATCGACAAAATCCTTCTCAGACAATGAAACACTCGCATAACCAATGTCCCTAGATATCAAATTTTGTAAGAAATGAGTTCCCTGCGTCGGACGGATATTGAAATTCTTTAAGGAAACTTCAATTAATACTTTAATATTTGAAATCTGAGACCAATTAACAGGGATTCCTAAGAATCGATCTTGAGTTCCCCAACGACCAGGACCAATCAACACATATCTTCTTCCCTCTTGAACCAGTATACGATTAATTTTTTCTATCTCTTTAGCAATTTCAAATGTTTTTAAAGAAGAAAATTCATCCTTTTTAACAAATACAACATCAGATATGTCCTCTATTACTCCATTTCCCAATGAATTATTTGATAACATTAAGACATTCTCTGATTTTTCTTCTTCTTGAGACCATTTAACTCTAGACGTTTCTTTATTAATGACCAATGGCCTTAATTGAAGCAATGCAAAGGTTGGAGGAATAGTATTCATATCCACTGCAAACTCAAACTCCACATGAGAACCCATGCCATATTTACCAATTCGTAATAGATCTTGAAAAAGTTCTGGGAATGGATAAGAACCATATTTTATGAGATTTGAAAAGGTTATCAATTGTGGACCTTTCTTAGAAAACTCATCAACAATCTTATCATCATTCATATCATATCTACTAGCAATATACTCTAATTCACCATCATTTAAAATATCTGAAATCTTAATTTTCTTCAAATTTTCCGTATCTATCTCAGAAAGATTCGCTTTTGACGTGTTCACATCTAGGACATACAGCTTATTTTGCGTATTTTCAAAAGCAGATTTCGGAGTATCCATCTCCGAAACATTGGGATATTTCGGGCATAATCGAAATGTCTTTTCTCCACCAACAACCGAATGACCAAGGCCAACTGCTAGATGAACTATGCCATCCCCTCTTTTTTGATGAGGGGAAGGATAATAGTTATAGGATTGTGCAACACCTGAAAAAGTAGGATAATACCGACCATTATGATTTTTTCCAACTACTTCTTGTATGATGATCGCCATTTTTTCTTCTTCAATTTTTGAAGAAGTAGACTTAATATATTCACCAGCTTGATTGTAAAATACTGATGCGTAAACCAATTTAATAGCGCGACTTAACTGGTCCACTCGCTCTGAAAGTGTTTTGCAGTTATTAGGGATTAAATAAGTGGAATAAATCCCAGCAAAAGGATGATGTTGTGAATCCTCCAAAAGACTCGATGATCGCACAGCAAGAGGTTTTTTAAATTTCATAAGAATCGTTTTTAATTTCTTTATCAATTCCTCTGAATGTTTTCCTCTTAAAAATATTGTAGAAATTTCAGTATCTGAAAACTCAGAAAGATGTTGTAATTTTTCCCAGATCTTATTCTGTTTTAAAAAATTATCAAATTCCTCAGTTCCTATCACTCCCGTTCTTGGAACTACGATATGTAAATCATTGTATTTTTTATTCAGATTATACATTTCTATCAAGGATCTGATAAATGCAATACCTCTTGCCTTACCCCCCAGAGAATCCCCACTGATTTTTGTAAAAGAATTATCAAACTCAAATGTTTGTTGAGAAAAATCAGTCACTGATTTCAGCTGTTTTTTCCTTCGTGTTTCTTTAAAAATCTCAATCAAATATTTTCTGTTTTCATCCAAATCAATAAAATCATTTGCTTTCTTCGGGCGAAGAAGCGAAGCTAGATTAAATTCACCTCTTGCCATCAACCAATTCGAAAAATCATTTCTATCTGCATGATATCGAATTGATTCACCAGGTATTTTTTGCATTGTTTTTTCAAATTCTTCCATGTTTGATGCACGAGCGATTTCAATGGTTTCTTCCTTACCATCAACAGGCTTTAAAAAAATAAAATCTCCAAATCCCAGCCTGTTCATTAAAAAATCATCAAAATCCTGAAGCAAAGTAGAAGAATTCTTGTAAATAAAAAAGGAATTTATTTTTTCTGCTCTTTTCCGGTTAGTAGGATCAGAAGATTGAAGCAAGGTCGGCAGGTTCTCATTATCATTTTTTACAAATTCTATAAAATCGTGACCTGCATTTTTGTCCAGTTTTCCATTTTTATAAAATTTCACATCAGAAATTATTCCCAAAATATTTTCTTTATATTTCTCATAGAGTTCGATACCTTTTTCATATCTAGTTGCTAAAAGTATTTTCGGTCGTGCTTTTCTCCGCAAAAGTCTTTGCATTTCATTGAGATCTTCAGATAAACAACGTTGTATTTGTTTCACAATTTCAGTGTAAATAATCGGAAGAAACATAGAATAATATCGTATCGAATCCTCCAACACAATTATAGATCTGACATTCCCTGCGATAATATCATAATTAACATTGATCTTATCCTCAACATATTTAACAATCGCAAGAAAAAGTCTCGTATCCCCATTCCAAAAAAATGCTCTATCTATACCTTTCTCATGAATCCTATCCTGACAGATATGAAGATCAGCTGAATCTGTTGCAAGAATAATCACAGGAATCCCTGCAGAGGTCTTCTTCATCTTTCGTCCAAAACTAAATGGATCCATACCAATGTTTTTTGACATGGTAATGACAAGATCATAGGTTCCCGACTTTATTTTCTCAAGAGCTTTTTTACCAGAAGACACTCGTGTTACTCTTGGGGGGGAGGAAAGTAAAAGATCTTGATATTCTCCTACAACCATCTCAGAAATCAAGCCTTCTTCCTCAATGATAAATGCATCATAAAGACTTGAAACAAGAAGGATCTCCCGAATTTTAAATGGCATCAAATTATGTAATCTCTGGCTGGGAAGTTCATGTTCAGTGTCAATTTGGTGCGGCAATTGAAAATCAATATTTTTATTTATGTTCATTTACAGAGGTGTAGAATGGAAAAACGTGATAAGAAAGTTTTGCATACGAAAAAAAGAAAAAAAGGTGTTAAAATATTATTTAAACAACACCTTGATCAATCATTGCATCTGCGACTTTTACAAAACCTGCAATATTTGCTCCATCAACATAATTCACATAATCGCCTCGTTTTCCATAGGTTACACAGGCTTTATGAATGTTTTTCATAATGCTATGAAGCTTTTGGTCAACTTCTTCAGCAGTCCAATTGTATCTTAAGCTGTTTTGACTCATTTCAAGTCCTGATACTGCAACACCACCAGCGTTCACCGCTTTTCCGGGAGCATACATTATTTTTCCTTCTTGCAGCGTTTTAATTGCATCTGGTGTACAACCCATATTAGATATTTCTGCGACGAGCTTGCAGCCATTATCGATTAATTTTTTTGCATCTTTTCCATCAAGTTCATTTTGAATTGCACAAGGCATTGCGATATCCACTTCAACTTCCCAAGGTTTCTTCCCTTTGTAAAAGTCAACACCAAATTTATCTGCATAATCTTCTGCTCTGTCTCTATTAGATGCTCTCATTTCAAGCAGATAATCAATTTTTTCTCCACTCACTCCATCAGGATCATAAATATACCCATCTGGACCTGAGATTGTCACTACCTTTCCGCCGAGTTCACTAATCTTTAATGCTGCACCCCAGGCCACATTTCCAAAGCCTGAAAGAGCCACTTTTTTACCTTTAAATGTTTCTTTTTTAAGTTTTAACATTTCTTGAGCAAAATATGTTCCACCAAAACCTGTTGCTTCTGGTCGAATGAGTGATCCTCCCCAGTTGATACCTTTTCCTGTTAGAACGCCTACAAATTCGTTTTTAATTTTTTTGTATTGACCAAACATGAAACCAATTTCACGACCACCAACACCGATATCTCCTGCAGGAACATCGGTATTTGGTCCAATATATTTGCTAAGTTCAGTCATAAATGCTTGGCAGAATCTCATTATTTCCTGTTCGGATCTTCCTCTTGCGTTGAAATCAGCTCCTCCTTTACCTCCACCCATTGGCAATGATGTTAAGGAGTTTTTAAACGTTTGTTCAAAACCTAGAAATTTAAGCGTTGATAGATTGACACTTGGATGAAAACGTAATCCGCCTTTATATGGTCCAATGGCACTATTAAATTCTACTCTAAATCCTCTGTTGACATGAACTTCTCCCTGATCATCAACCCAAGGAACTCTAAACATAATGGTTCTTTCTGGTTCAACCATCCTTTCCAAAATCTTTGCTTTTTTGTATTTTGGGTGCTTTTCTACATAAGGCATGAGACTTTCAACTACTTCATGAACTGCTTGATGAAACTCTTTTTGCCCAGGGTCCTTTTCTTTCACTTGTTGCATAAAAGATTCAACATTTTTTTCTACGCTCATTCTGATTCTCTCCTATGGGTATGAGGTGACTGAATCAATGATCCCTATTAAAAGATTATGATAAACAAATTAAGTATATTGGTGAAAAAATCCATTTATGTTTACCAATCAACTATTTTTTACGGTATTTGTCGTAAAAAAGTTAAAAAAACCTGATGAGTGGATACAATTAAATCCATGTACTTGATACAGCATAATCGTATCACATTTTAAGTAGTGTGAGTGATTAGAAAAGAGGTGGATGAGGTAGATGAATAGCCATTATTCAAAAGAAGAAATATTGACAAAAACTCAAGATGAAAATGTCTTGTTTATACGATTGCAGTTTCTTGATATTCTCGGCATTCCTAAAAACATTGTCATTCCATCTAAACGTTTAGAAGATGCATTAACTGATGGTATTCCATTTGATGGATCATCAATTGCTGGATATGCAACTATTGAAGAATCAGATAAAGTGGCCAAACCTATCCCAGAAAGTTTCGTGATTCTCCCAGAGACACTCGAGAAAAGAAAAACAGCTCGATTAATTTGCGATATTTACGAACCAGATGGATCACGAAGCCCAGCTGATACAAAATATGTTTTGGAACGAGTGATGGACCAGGCACAAAAAAAAGGATATATTTTCAATACTGGCCCTGAATGTGAGTTTTTCTTATTTAAAAAAAATGGTGAACAATCAACGTTGACACCAAACGATTCTGCAGGATACTTCGATCTATCACACCGGGATTTAGCTGAAGGAGTCCGAGCTGATATCTCACTTGCTTTAGAGGATGTTGGTATTGAAACACATACCTTACATCATGAAGTTTCAGATGGACAACATGAGATCAATTTCAAATACGCTGATGCAATGACTACCGCTGAACATGTAACTACTCTAAAGTACATTACAAAAATCATTGCCAACAAACATGATCTACATGCTTCATTTATGCCAAAACCTATCTTTGGATTGAATGGATCTGGAATGCATACTCATATGTCATTTCTCAGCGAGTCTGGTAAAAACTTGTTTTATGATGAACAAGATGATTTCCTTTTAAGTGAAATTGCTAAATCGTTTATTGCTGGCTTACTTAAATATATTAAGGAAATCACTGGGATTTTAAATCCAACAGTCAACTCATACAAAAGATTGGTTCCAGGTCATGAGGCACCTACCTATATTTCTTGGGCTAACAGGAATCGAAGTGCATTAATTCGGATTCCCACTGGAACAAAACAAGGAGCAAGATGTGAGCTCAGAAGCCCGGATTTATCAGGAAATCCATATTTGCAATTCGCAGTCATGCTTGCAGCGGGATTATCAGGTATAAACCAGCATCTTTCATTGCAAAAACCAGTTGAAAAAAACATTTATCGATTAACACGAGCACAAAAAAAGGAATTTGGCATTGACCGATTACCAGAAAGTCTGGGGCATGCACTTGCAATTCTTCAAGACAGTACACTAGTAAAGGAAACACTTGGCGACCATATTTATGAAAATTATCTTTATGTAAAAAAAGAACAATGGGATGATTACAGAAAACAAGTAACCTCATGGGAAATCAAAAAATATCTTTCACTCATCTAAAAATTAATATCAATCAAATAGTTTAAATTTGACAGGATGATTAAGGTTACCTTGAAGTAACCAAAAGGATGGTAAGTATGGCATTTGAACTCCAAGTTGTTAATAACACTCCCTTAATCGGAGAAGATGATATTGAAATCGCTGCAAAAACATTTCTTTATCAAATCGGTTATTTATCAAAAGGATCAGATCCAAAGATTCCATACGCATTATTTACTGATTATTTTATTAAACATCCTGAAAAAGCATGGTTTGTTGAAGAATTATCAATGCAACTTAATGCATCAAAACCAACGGTTTATCGACATTTAAACAAACTGAAAGGACTTGATCTTCTCGAAGAAATCCAAGTTCTTGATGAGCAAACAAATCTACATAAAAAAGCGTATCGTCTTCGTTATGGAAATTTGAAAAAGGCATGGAATTTTGTTGAAGCTCATGTAAAAGTTGCTATTGAAAATTATGGAAAAACCGTGGAACACATTCAACATCTTGTAGAAAAGAAGAACCAGGAGTAAAAAATATATGAAGAAAAAACCAGAACTTGAACTTACCAAAGGATCAGAATATAAAATATATTCACTAAGCAGCAAAAATAGCACCATGGAAAGTGTTGGGATTTTTAAAGGATATACTGCCATTGGATCTGATGAAGCTGGATTCTTATTAGAATTAAATCATTCTGACGAAAATAAGGGTATTATGCGGATTATTCCCCTGCACGCCGTTCTTGCTATTGATGTAATCAAAGCAGAACCAAAAGATGCAGAAAAGGAAGATACAGAAATCCCACATTATGTAGGATAAATTATCCGGTTAAACCATTCTTTTTCTTATTCTTATTTTTTAATTGTTTTTCTCTGAGTTTCAGAGAGTGGTCAAACCATACTTTTGTTAAAATCATAAACCTTTATGTACCTAAACGTGATACCTTAGATTAACAAAAAATGGGGGAAATAAAACTGCTTTTTACAAGTCAGTTTTATGCTCTATCCTGATTCCTTACCAACAGGATGGTGGACTGAAGAATAGCGTTGCTTTATCATTCTTTACCTCCCCATCATCCTGTTAGAAAAAACAACGACTCTTTTTTACTAATTACAATATATCGATACACTTAATAAAAAAAATTACAAAAAAGATGTGTTGAAAAGTATTTTTTATAAGAGTCTTGTTTGTGAGCGAACCTTGTAATTACTTAATTCCCCATAAACCGGATCTTCTTTTACAATAGCAAAAAGATCATCTGAAGGATTTGATAATTTAATTTCTCTGGTTCGTCCATAGCGACCTTTTGAGATAACTCTTGCCGTAATGATACCTAACATGTCAAGTTCAGAGATAAGATCTGCGATACGTCTTTGTGTTAATGAATCTGTTCTTGTTTTCTTACATAGATCCTTATAGATTTCATAGACTTCACCAGTCGTCATAGTACTAGGTGAACCAGATTTTTTATCATGTTCCTCTTGTAAAAGGATAGCCAATAGAATAAGTTTTGATTGTGTCGGAAGTGTTCTAACAACCTCATTAATCCGGTCTAATTCAATCTTATTTTGAGCGATACGAACGAATTTTTTTGTGACTTTAACCAAACCTTGTCGATCAGCAAGTTCAGCTGCCATTCGAAGTAAATCAAGTGCGCGACGAGCATCACCATGTTCTTGAGCTGCAAGTGCTGAACATAATGGAATGACATCATCATCAATTGAATCTGGTTTTAACGCGATTTTTACCCGTTGTTTTAAAATATCTTGAAGTTGACTTGCATCATATGGAGGAAAAATCAGGTTTTCTTCTCCTAAACTAGATTTTACACGAGGATCTAAAAATTCAGTGAATTTCAAATCGTTTGATATGCCAACGATTGATACTTTTGCTTTTGACAGTTGAGTGTTTACTCTAGACAAGTTATAGAGTGCTTCATCTCCTTTTAATTTGTCGATTTCATCTAGAATAATGACAGTTACTCCACCGGTTTTATCGATCATTTTTTGTAATTTGGCAAATACCTCATCGGTAGGCCAACCGGTAAAAGGAATACGTTCTGACCATTCATTGATAAAATGATTTGCAATATTTTGAAGAAGGCGATACTGTGTGTCTACAACTTCACAATTAATATATACAAAATTAACGTGTTTACCTACTTCTTCTCCTTTCTTAAGCAATTCCTCTCCGACATATTTAGTAACTATTGTTTTTCCAGTTCCAGTTTTTCCATACATGAAAACATTTGATGGTGTTTCACCTCGTAATGCAGGAACAAGAATGGTAGCAAGTTCGTTGATCTGTTCCTCTCTATGTGGAAGTATGTTTGGCATATATGATGGTCTCATTGCTTCTCGATCGATGAAGAATCCATCTGATTTGAGTAATCTACCGAATATATCGCTATTTACTGTTTTTGCTGGAAAGAAACTCACCCCATTTTTGTAAATAGAGAAAGTGTATTTAATCTTACGTATTTATCCTATTTTCCCAAATATGGATAAGAATTGAATATTGTTCAATATATGGAGTGGAAAGTTCGTATATTTTTCTTGGTATATCAGGATAAGAGAGGCCTTTATTTCCACTGGAGAATTAGTTGATATTACTTTGAATTTATCTTGATAATAATTAACAAGATATAAATCGATATAATTATCAAAGATTAATATATTTTTTAAGTTGGCAAAAGTTCAAATATAACTAGTTAAATACATAAATGGATATACTCACGTCTTATTGTATTTTGTTCAAATTCATACTCACAAAGATATTTTTCCAAACGAAACAAAGGGGTGTGTTAATCAAGTGTATCTATACAAACCACATTCAAAAAAACACTTCTCTTTTGTATCATTCAATAACATAGAAAAAAGTAATAAAATATGAGTACAGCAAAATAAAAAATAGGGAGAAAAAAGGATAATTCACCTGTCTATTTTACCCACCAATAATAACAACATCTTTTACAGATTTAATAGTATTGAATGGAAAGACAAGGTTACCTTGTTTGTCAAGATGATACAACCGAGGATCCACATCATCAGATGGTTCAACCAGTACATCAATTAATTCACCTGTTCGTTGATCCACCGTTGAATTTCTTAAGATACCAAGATACAATCCTTCTTCACTCATCACTGTTTTTCCACGTAATTGATTTTCTGTGATTTTCATGATATAATCCCACCTCACATTTCTTTTATTTTTATTAAATCACATATATTGAATATCTTTGTCTCTTTTATCCTTTTTGGCTATTCCACTACCTAGTTGCTTTGAAACCTTCTTATAATATTCAATCAAACTATCCGTTAAACTCGCTCGAATATTCTGCATAGCCTTTGTGAAATGTTCCTTCTTTACTTTTTTCACTTTGATATTTCCCCGTAATGCAATCATTGCTGATTCCCTGCATAATGCTTCGATATCAGCACCAGAGAATCCTTCAGTATCATCTGCCAATTGGTCTAAAGATACATCTGAAGATAGCGGCATGTTCTTCGTGTGAATCTTAAATATTTCCTTTCGAGCTTCCCAGTCTGGGGATGGCGTCATGATTAACCGATCAAATCTTCCTGGACGAAGCAAACTTGAATCAATAATATCTGGTCTGTTTGTTGCACCGATGATTACCACTCCTTCCATACTCTCCAATCCATCAACGCTAGTTAGTAATTGATTAACAACACTTTCTGTGACATGAGATCCAGAGTAAGCACCACGGCTTGGAGCAATGGCATCAAGTTCATCCAAAAATACGATAGATGGAGCAACTTGTTTTGCTTTTTTGAATAATTCACGAACAGCTTTTTCACTTTCACCAACCCATTTACTCATCACTTCAGGACCTTTTATCGAAATAAAATTCGCATCAGATTCATTAGCTACTGCTTTTGCAAGTAAGGTTTTACCGGTCCCAGGTGGACCATATAAAAGGATACCACGTGGAGCATTGATACCAAGCCTTTTGAATACTTCAGGTTGGGAAAGAGGCCATTCAACTGATTCCATCAATTGTTGCTTGACATCACCAAGTCCACCAACATCCTTCCAACTCACTCGTGGGACCTCAACAAAGAATTCTCTCATTGCAGAAGGTTCAATCCCTCGTTGGGCATTTTTGAAATCATCCATGGTCACTTCCATTTTTTCAAGGATTTCAATTGGAATAGGTTTATCAAGATCAATTTCAGGCAGATACCGTCGCAGCGCGTTCATCGCGGATTCTCTGGCAAGTGCTGCAAGATCCGCACCAACATAACCATATGTTCGTTCAGCAAGTTTCTCCAAATCAACATCATCAGCCTTTGGCATTCCACGAGTATGGATTTGTACGATTTCTTTTCTGCCGTCTCTATCAGGAGCATCAATACGAATTTCCCTATCAAAACGTCCTGGTCGTCTCAATGCTGGATCAAGTGAATCAGGAATATTTGTTGCACCAATGACGATTAGTTTTCCACGTCCTTTCAACCCATCCATTAAGGTAAGTAATTGGGAGACCACTCGTTTTTCTACTTCACCATGGGTTTCACTGCGTTTGCCAGCGATAGCATCGATTTCATCGATGAATACAATTGATGGAGCATTTTTTTCTGCTTCATCAAAGATCTTACGCAAATTCTCTTCACTTTGACCATAAAACTTAGACATAATCTCTGGCCCATTAATCGTGTAAAAATTCGCTCCAGATTCGTTAGCGACAGCTTTTGCGATAAGTGTTTTACCAGTTCCTGGTGGTCCATGGAGCAATACTCCCTTTGGTGGATCAATCCCTAATCGATTGAAAATCTTTGGATGTTTTATTGGAAGTTGGATCATCTCCTTAACTCGTTCAAGTTCATCTTTTAATCCACCAATATCTTCATAACTAACTCTTGGACCTTCAGGTTCCATTTGTTTTGCGGCTTCTTCCTTTACTTTAATAACCGTTTCTTCATTAATCGAAACTATGCCAGAAGGATTTGAGTTAATGATTGCAAATGGAAGCGCACTTCCAAAAAGTGCAATACCAGGGATTATGATATCATCTCCTTTCGTTAGCGGTCTTTTTAGTAATCCTTTTTTAATGAGAATTTCAATGCCACTTCCAAATTGGATTTGCTGTCCCTTTGAAATTAATGGCGCCAAAGTAACTGTTCTAGCTGGTTTCACATCAGCTTTTTTTATGGTAACATTGTCACCTAATCCAACACCAGTGTTTTTTCGAGTAAGATTATCAATTCGGATGATTCGTTTTCCTTCATCTGTTGGATGTGCTCTCCAAACTACGGATGCAGTATGTTTTTGAGCTTCTATTTCTATGACGTCACCTATTGAGAGATCAAGTTCCATTCTGGTTTGATGGTCAATTCGAGCTCTCCCATAACCTACATCTTGTTGAAATGCTTCTGATACTTTCAAATTTACTTCTTTTTTAATCATGGAGCCTCACCAATTAATCATTAAATCTTTTTGAGTTATGATTGTTCATACCATATCAATAATACATGTAAATAAGTTTGTTTTATTATTTGTTTTATCTTTTTTCTATTTGATGAAAATAATATCGTGTGTTCTTAACGCAAACAGTTCGGAATCTTATGAATTTCTTG
>CAYPUK010000115.1:0-2870 GCA_964414035.1 uncultured Thermoplasmatales archaeon
TATCTATTGGATGAATCATTATTAGTAATCTCTGAACTAATATGTTTGCATACAACGGGTGGCTGTTAAGACTGTTGTTGAGATGGTCGGTGAGATGATTGTCACCAGACACCTTTCGCACGTAATTCACCTGACAACTTCTGCAAAAAATGATGGGTAAACAGACAACTTTTGCAGTGTTTGCTCTGGAGGTAAAATTTTTTTTAGCTTGGATGAGTCGATGGTTGAAAAGTTGATTGTTGATGAATGGTTTTTTCTTCTGTTGTAGATGGCTTTGGTTAACGTGAAGTAACTGCCAACTTTTGCATGCGAAAGGTGGCTTGTGGCTGACAGGGTTTGCACGTAATTGTTGTTTGACTGGTCCTTTTGTTTGGAATGGATGATTGGTTTAAAGAAAAAGAAAATATCCTGTGTTGAATTGGGTTGAAACTTTTATCGTTGTTGGAGTTGATATAACTTGTAATACTCACCCTTTTGTTTGAGAAGATCCTCATGATTTCCTGATTCAACGATCTTTCCATCACTCAGTACATGAATCACATCAGCATTCTTAATTGTTGATAATCTATGAGCGATGACAAACGTGGTACAATTCTGTGATACTTCATCAATTGCATCTTGTACCATTCGTTCTGAAATATTATCTAGGGAACTAGTTGCTTCATCAAGAAGAAGAATCTCAGGCTTTCTAATCATCGCCCTAGATATAGCAATTCGTTGTTGTTCCCCACCAGAAAGTCTCATTCCCCGGTCACCAACAATAGTATCATAGCCTTTAGGTAGCTGATTAATGAAATCATGAGCGTTAGCTTGCTTGGCTGCAAACACGATTTCTTCATCAGTATAATCACGGCCAAAAGAAATATTATCTTTTACTGTTCCATTAAAAATAAAGGTTTCCTGGCTTACAAAACCGATCTTATCCCGAAGTGAAAACACATCATATTCTCGTATGTCAACATCATCCACAAGCACTTTTCCTTCATCAACATCAAAAAGGCGAAGGATCAAATTAATAATCGTACTCTTTCCAGATCCAGAAGGACCTACTAGCGCAGTTGTTTTATCTTTTGGAATATCAAAACTGACATTAGACAATAATTCTTCTCGTTCCTTATGAGAAAAACTCACGTGTTTAAACCTAATATCTTTTTTTAGTTCTTTAAAATCCCGGGTACCATTTTTTACTTTGCTATATTGTTTTTCGTTAAGAAGATCATACACTGCTTCTACATCAGCCATTCCATGCATAAAACTCATGCGAAGTGTACCGAACTTGGAAATCTTAGGAATCACACGAAACAAGCCAAACGCAAAGGTTCCTAACAGTGGAGCTAATGAAAGGAATTGTCCTGGATAAAAGAGTTTAATAGCAATAATACTGCTACCAATAGCGCCATAAATGATCAGCCAAAGGATGACTTCTGGCATTTTATTCCAAAAGAAGTTTCGACGATGATGATACCAAAAGCTTTCGATTACTTTGTCAAACATACCTCCCCAGTAGTTAAAGGTTTCAAAGACTTTGATTTGTTTTACTCCAGAAGTGTACTCGTTAACGATGACGCGTTCTTTTTTTCCGGCATCTCGTTTTCCTTTACCTGATGAATAAGAAACACTAGTGCTAATGTGTTTGATGAAATAAAAATATAACATGCCACCAGCAAAAGCTACAACAACGATTTTCCAAGACATAGTAAATAATGCTGCAAATACTGCGATAGTTAGAAAGATTTCTACGAATAATTCAAAAATACTTTGAAGTGTACTAGCCACTTGATTAGGTGCTTGACTTGTGATATAAAGTATTTCTCCTTGTTTGTTATCTAAAAAGAATTGATAATCTGCATTGAGGCATTTGTTAAAGATTGCTTGTTTTGATTCCTTCACTAGTTCGGAAGCAAATTTGATAGAAAGAAAATAGTAAATTGTTTTTGCAATGAATACAAAAATAGCAGTGAGTAAAAAAAACACGCTGTAGCGGATGAGTTCATCTTGAATGGGAAGAATGTTAACGAAGGGGTCAATAATGTTTAAAATCGTGTTAGATGGCATTTGAACAGTGGATGAAAGCACATTTGAAATAATTGGGTACACAACAGCGATAGTCAGTGCATCAGCCATACCTGCCACGAGGGCGATACATACGATAAAACAAAAGTAGAGTTTGTGTTTTCTAATAAAAAACCAAAGGGTGGATAGTTTCTGTTGATTGTTTTGTTTATTATTTTGTTTCGAATTGTTTTTTTTGTTTTTCCATGGTTTTTTTATTGTTTTTTGAGTCATATTGATAGGTTCCTAAGGTTGATTGAAGATAATTAATGATATTAAGGGAAGATTTGAATTTTTACCTTTCTTTTTTTTAGATTGTGCTTTATGAGATTTGTATGGGAAAAAGGGTTCTCTTACTTATAAGTATTCTTTTCTTTTTTTTGTAAAAAAAGTATTCTGATGAGTCAATATGTTTTTTTTAATTTTTTTTCTATTTGAACTCATAATAATCATATTGGTTGAAAACAGCGGTGGAGATATTTTCTTCTGGGATTTGTGTTCGATGATGCAGTGCTTGTTTGTATGCTGTTAGTTGTCCAGCATGACGTTCTGGACGACGGAGGTTCGGTTTATAATCCATAATAAAAAATTTATTGTTTCGTATTTGTACAAGATCGATATGTCCTGTTATTGGTGTATCAATGTTAAATTCTGTTGTTTCTTTTGGATTAAGAAATACGGGTAGTTCTGTACAAATAGTAGTTGAGTCATTGTATAGAAAGAATTGTTCAACGATTTCATGAGCAGACTGGTTTTTACCCTGAATGCTTAGGGCAAGTCTAGTGAGGTCTGGAGCAATAGATCTTTTGGGTTTTGTT
>CAYPUK010000116.1:0-2874 GCA_964414035.1 uncultured Thermoplasmatales archaeon
TACTAACCCAATAAAACGTAGGTTTCTTTCTCCAATCCAAACCAAAAGTAATCATTTTATCCAATAAACCACGATTTCTAATTCGTTTAATCTGAACAATCAATCCTTGATTCGTATATGGAGAAATACGATCATCAATAATTACTTCTTCCTTAACTTGTTCATCTTTCTTCTCCGTGGGCTCCTCAGTTAAAACGAAAAAATAAACTAAGGAAAAAAAGAGGATAGCAACGGTACCAATTACTACAAATTTAAATTCTTTAGATTTTAAATTCATTCTTTCACACCTTAATCTTTAATGTTGGATCACCAATTAGTGCCCATTCTTGCACTGTTTTTGCATCTAGTGAAGATGTTTCACCAGACGGAGTATTCCAATCAATAGGAAATTCGTTCACATATCTACTAATCACATTCTTCCAAATATCGCCTAAAATCGTGGTTCCATTTGCATATTCTTTGAAAAATTCTAGTTCTAACCAATCAGATCCACCTCCATCAAATTCAATTCCCTGCCAGCTTAAACCAGTACATCCAATTGTAGCTATTGATCCACCAAATGGAGAACTTGTTAATTTCCAACTCCAACACTTATCAAGCCAAGTCAAAGAAAAAAGTGAATCCTGAAAAACTCTCATAGGATGAACATCAAACTTACTAATTTGACATGCTCCAACAATACAAACGGGTAACTTATCCTTATTTCTTAACAATGGAATAATAAGGTTTGGGAAATTACCAACTTTTTCTGCACTATTCGGTGGATGTGTACACCAAATACCCGGGCTTCCATGACCAGATAAATAAAGAAATCCACAACCGTTCCAAATAGAATTAAAAACAGAAAAAGTTGACAATGTTCCCTCGGAGGCAAAAAGCGGTGTTGCTTGAAAATCAGACATTACATTCATTATTTTTTTAGCGTGTTCTTCACCTTCATAAAACTCAAAAACGGTATCATTGTATCCTCTTGCTTCAGAATACGTATCTCCACCAGCAACAACAAGTCGATGAAACCAATCATCATAATCATTCAAATTTTCATATCGAATAATCTTATCAATCATCGTCTTAAGTTCAAAACGATTTGAACATGGAATTCGTCCAATTGAAACTTCAGGAGTCAAACTAATATTCTTATCTTCAGCATATTGACCATCCCACTCTCCAAACAAACTATCTCCATCAGCATTCCATGAAGAAAAAAACCCTTGATCATCGTAAAAATCAGCATAATATAGATCACTGATAAAATATGGTTCCATTGAATGAAATCCATCATTATTATAACAATATCGGACCGGAATATCTCTGAAATCACCAATCAATAAAACCGATTGTATTTTAGACTCATCATAAACCTTTTTGATACAATATTTAATCTTCTCCGGTTCATCTCTCCCATCGAAATTTTCAAAAATGTACTCGGCAGTTAACAAATTTGAATTAATACCCATTTGTTCCTTGTGATTAACAAATCGATTACATTTTTGCTGATACTTTTGTGGTGAGATTATAAGTAAATCAAAAGAATCGTTATCAGTATCATCGCAACATTCAGAAAAAGCTGAAGAAAAAGGCAAAAGAAAAGTAGAAAAAAGAATGAATGATATTATCAAAACTGCAAATCGGTTCATGAGTATATTACCTCACTTCTTATCATCTTAAGTAATGTATATTATCAAGACCTCTTTAGTTACTCAAAATTATCCGGATCTACATACCAACCTGGTAGAACTAAAGAAAAAACAAGAGGCATTCCAATCATTATATCTAGATATGGAATTTCAAAGGATCCGCCAGGATAGCGAGGATCTTCTTTCTCATTAAAAATATATATTCCCAATAAAGTAACTGGAAATATAAAAACTCCTAAAAACGGACCATAAAAATGATAATCTTGATTTGGTAACGGTCCTGCAGAAGCAAAGATACTGATTGAACCGCCAATTCCAATTTGCCAAGTAGTAAATTTAGAATAATAACCACAAGAAACATTTTTTGTGAAATCAAAAACGGGATTATTAATATTGAAAATTATTTTTAAAATTTCATTAAGCCGAGTAATATTAAAAAATGGTACGATTTGATTTGTTGGATCATCGATATAAGTATACTGGCTCATTAAAGAAGCATAAAAGAAAATTGTTGGACCAAATCGAATTTTTGGAGAATCAGCAAGGCCTTTTGATAATGTACCAGCAGTTAGATGTTTTTCTTCCCGTTCTTCATTTATTGTGGTAAAAAAATCAGTTAAATTTTCATAAAGACCTGTTGGAAGAATACCATATTTTTTCAAAAGTTCTACATTCCCTTGTATCAAATCAACAGTGGAATCCGAATGATTGCCAACAGAGAAAAGTTCATTTTTAAGATTCTGAACCTGGCTTTCAGACAATTCAGATACAAAATTGCATTCTTTTGATGATTTAGCTCCTACTGGGCCAATCCCCACTATATATCTTTCATTTTTTTCAGATTTTTCAGAAATATATGTATTAATTACTTCTGTTTTTTGGTAATTTCTTTCTTGCGCCACATTGATAGGTATAATGAACGGCATCGAGATTACCAAGAGAAAAACAATATATGATGCCGTTTTCTTTTTTTTATTTCCCTTCATATTGTCACCTTAGAAAAAAGTATGTTGGAAAAAATATATAGGGAATCTAAAGAGATTGCATAAATTTGTTTTAAAATGATATTTTTCTCAAAAAAAGAGAAAAATCTTTGAGGCAAAACAAATCTTATTTTTGTTCTGTGATGTCAATGACTATTGAAGAAACATTATCTTTACTTTGTAATTCGTTTGCCCTTTTTGTTAGTAAATTACAAATCTTTTTTGAAGTAACATTTTTTTGAAGTAACGCGATG
>CAYPUK010000117.1:0-3221 GCA_964414035.1 uncultured Thermoplasmatales archaeon
CGTCTAGAATGATTCTTTTTATGTTGGACACGAGTATTCTCTCCGAAAATCAGATTATCTGTATCTAGTTAATAAACGTTAGCTTGATTGTTTTAAAAACGTTTTGAATTCATCAAGGTGATCATCTTTACTAGCATTGATCTGACCGATGACCTGCTGGGCTTCTGAAAGCGTATTTGTTTCGTAAACAAAAGGTGTTTTAGATAGTTGAAGTGTTTTCCCGCAACGCGAACACTGTGTTGTTTTTTGTTTTGTTTGCGTTATTTTTGGTTGCTTACATTTATTGCATACAATCACGGCATATTTTTTGTGTTGTTTCATAATATGTTTTCACTTGGCTTTTTTTTGTTGAAATGAACCTTAACTAATAAATATATCCTCTTCTATTCACTGGTTGCATTATAATCCCGCCTTAGCTCAGACTGGCCGGAGCGGCCGGCTGTAGACTCTAAATCAAAACATGGCTGATACCGGCAGGCCCCCGGTTCAAATCCGGGAGGCGGGACTTTATCTTTTTTCAATTGGGGCCAGGGCTAGAAATAGACGATAAATCAATTTTGGTGTTGCATAAAAAGAATGTCCTCCTCCCTTTTTCGGGAAGAGGACTTCCAGGTAGTAAAATTAAGAAGGTATTATCTGTTATCAAGGTTAAAAGGTGGATTATTCTATGAAAAAAGAAAAAAACATTGAAGATAGTGCTGCTTGGAAAGCAGCTGATTGGGATTATGCTGGACTGATGTCTCAAGAGATGATGCCTCTTTTAAGTGAGCCGTTAACCGGTCAAAAACGAATTGATTATTTAAATGAAATCGTCACTGATTGTCCTGAGTATTATCCTGCATTAATCGACCTGGGATATCAGTATATTATCAAAGGTCAGGATGAAAAGGGAAAAAAAGTAATTGACGCAGGAATCACTTCTCTGAAAACACATTTTTCAACGGATGATCTAATCGAAGTGTATTATAAGATATCTGAAGTTTTGGAAACACGACTCAGATTTGATTTGGCAATTGACTATTATCAGGATCTTTTAGATATCGAACAGGATAAAGCAATTGTCTATGACCATATTGCTTTTTGTTATGTATACTTAGGTGAATTGGAAAAAGCGTTTGAAACACAAAAGAACGCATTAAAGTTAGATGATAAAAACCATAGGTATTACTGCAATATGGGCTGGATTGAAATGATCCGTGGGAATTTGGATTCAGCAAAAACCATGTTGAAAAAATCACTGGCACTTAATAAAAGCGATGAGGTGACCGTTAACAATTATAAAGTGCTCAACAAGCTACTTGAAAACAAGGAATTAAAGAATTGGGAAGATTACCTTCTTAGGGAAACAGATTATGATTACCTTGATGAATTAGAGGAAAACGAAAAGTTTCAGAAACATCATAGACAACTGGAAAGTTATAATAATGATAAAATCGAGGCGTTCAAGTTTGATCTTATGCGAAATCCTACCTATTCTCCAAACGAGAAATATGATCTTCTCATCTCATTGAAATATATTTTCAAAGTGATCCAGGATTCATCCTTAGACGAGTATTTCTTTAATGAAGATATCGCTGAAGTAACCTATTCTTTTGAGTCCATCATACACAGAGCCATCATAAAAACAGGAGATATAAACTTGGAAATATTCAATGGGATATATGATGCTTTATTAGCTTATTATGCATTTCTCACGAAAAAAAAGATGATATCAGAATATAGATCCCTTGAAAAAGAAATGAACGAACATAAAAAGAGTCTTATTGAAAAAATGGAAAAATATAATCAGATTCGACATAACGATAAATATACTACCAAAGAGAAAGAAAAAATCCGTGATGAATTATTCGGTGCCGATGCATATTTCCCATTTTAGTCAATTACCCATCCATTTCGGAAAAAGTCCCCTTCAGAGATTTCAAGATGAACAACTAAATAGTAAACAGGATTGAATCATCGATGTGTACTGAAAAATCCTTAGCAGTAAGAATTTCAAAAAAAAGAGGTGAATCCGTTCGAGTTTTTCTCAAAGAGAAAGGATTACTTCGAACGGATCTTAAAATAAAACGAAACCAAGATGTCTTGTTCATTCCCGTAAAACAAAATCATGATCTGCTTGATGATTTTCAGATTATATCGTCTTCATTTCAGAAGATTAAAAAAAAGCCAAGATCATATCAGGAATTACTTGATATTCCATCGGAATTATACACACTCCTTCCCACTTCTTTTGACATCATCGGAGATATCCTTCTTCTACGACTTCCCCAGGAATTACAGTCATATTCTGAGTCTATTGGTGATGCATTACTAAAGACCCATGCCCATGTCAAAACGATCTGTTTGATGTCTCCAGTCAGCGGAGATTATCGAACTCGGTCGGTATCAGTCATTGCTGGAAAGAAACAAACGATGACCAGACATAAAGAATACGGATTATGGTTTAATGTTGACGTGAAAAACACGTATTTTTCTCCCCGACTTGCTTCAGAAAGAAAAAGAGTGAGCACGCTCATCCAAAAAGATTCCTTTGTTTTTGATATGTTTTGTGGGATCGGACCGTTTTCCATCTTGATCGCTCGGTATGCAAAACCCTATCGAATTCTAGGAATTGATATAAATCCTATCGCCGTTGAACTTGCTAGAGAAAACACACGAGAAAACAAGGTTGATGACATTATCACAGTCCTCAATGAAGATGCAAAAGATACGAGCCGGATCCTTACAATTCATAAAATGATCCCGGACCATATCATCATGAACCTTCCATTCTCTGCTTTAAAATTCTTTCCTTTAGCCGTCCAACATATATCTGATAGAGGAATAATCCATTATTATGATATCATAGAGGAGTCAAGGATATCAAACAGATGTGAACAACTTGAACGAATAGCAAATACAGTTGATGCAACACTTGATCAGATGAAGGTTCATCGTATCAAAACCTATGCACCACATGAATTTTATATAGGAATAGATATTACGGTGTCAAAAAATTAAATAATTATTGCCGACGTAGCTTAGCCCGGCAGAGCGGCTGATTTGTAATCAGCAGGCCGAGGGTTCAACTCCCTCCGTCGGCTTAACGTTTTACAAGCTTGTCAAATTAACAAATCAAAGTATGAAAAAGAAAAGTAAGAAAGATTAGTTTATTTTTTTTGAATCAACGTTTATTTTCGTCTAATGATGTTTACTATAAGTAGGCTCATGATTCCAACGAT
>CAYPUK010000118.1:0-29962 GCA_964414035.1 uncultured Thermoplasmatales archaeon
GACCATTCAGCAATTTTTCCATTATCATTGGAATCCCAGTCTTCAAAAACAAGAGATCCTTCAACGTCCTTGTAAATATCTGCATAATATAAATCACTCAAGTAGGTCTCATCTGCTGAATGAGCATATCGAACAGGTAAATACCAGTCTCCAGACTGCCCTTGGATACCACCAACGAGCATTACATATTCAATTCCTTGTGTTTCTACGGCATCTTTTATAGCCAGCTTAATATTCTCTTGATCATCAATTCCATCGGTGTATTCAACGTAAATTTCATCTAATGTCTTTCCAAAGGTTCTCATTCCAAAATCATTCTTATGATCTATAAGTGGTTGAATTTCTTCGGTGAAAATTTCAGGGTAGATTACCATAAGATCTTGCTCATCTGCAGATTGAGGTTGAATTGATTCAGATGGAGCATTATAGTTAATATTGATGTCAATTATTTCAGAATGATATATTGTGTTTTCTACTGGATTGTATCGAACAGGATAGTAATTAATGGAGTAGAATAATACATGGTTCCCGTCCTTTAATCCAACGCTTTTTTGAGTGCTGTATTCGACTGAAGGATAAAGTGAATCTTGTTGATAAACTGCTTGAGACAATGGTGTGTTTTCAGATGGCATCTCTCCATCGATAATTGGCTCCTGTGCAGGTATTACAAGTTTATCAAGTGTTTGTTTTATTGGTTCTGAACTATCAATTGTTATCTCTGTTATATGCGAACCAAGTGGCAACACAAAGGTCTTAGTTATCTTTGGAAGCATTGGTTCTCCAGGATGCTGAATAGCAGAGGTTGCTTCATCAATTGATATTTTTACAAAAGAATCCTCATTAATAACCGATAGTGATGATATTTTTATTTGATGATTTTGTGTTACAATGTTCAATGATTGATTTGGTTTGACAAAGGCAGTTGCGCTAAAGCTGCTTCCAATTAATACTAAAACGAGTAATAGGATTGACGTCTTTTTTATATTTATGCCCCCTGTGACATTTATATTAATATAAAATATGAGATTATATAATTTAAAAGTTTCCATTTAATTGGCACATTTTAATGTTGAAATGATAAATTTTTACCGATTTGGATAAATGATTGCTTTTGTGAATAGTTAATTAATTAACTTTTCATTTGATTATGAATATTGGATTTGACTATGGGACTTGTACTTTTTGAAAAGAAAGCACCAATCGGCTGGTTGATACTGAATAGGCCCCAGAAAAGAAATGCCCTATCCTTAGAATTAATGAGGGAAATGCAGAAAAGATTACAAGAGATTTCTGAAGATAGTGAGATACGGGTAGTGATTATCCGAGGTCATGGTCCTTCGTTCTGTTCAGGTCATGATTTACGTGAACTTGTTGGTGATCATGATGCTTCATATTATCATCAGATTTTTTCCACCTGTTCACGTTTAATGAAATTATTTTCCAAGATTCCTCAGCCAGTCATTGCCATGGTTCATGGAACTGCAACTGCGGCAGGCTGTCAATTGGTATCCTCTTGTGATTTAGTTGTTGCTTCTGAGAATGCTGTGTTTTCAACTCCGGGAGTTAAAATCGGATTATTTTGTGCAACGCCGATGGTTCCTCTTTCACGTGTAATTGGTCGCCGAAACGCACTTGATATGTTATTGACTGGTAGAGATGTGGGTGCTGAAGAGGCAAAACAGTATGGTTTGGTAAATAAGATTGTGTCATCTGATTCATTATTCGATGAAACTGAGAAATTAGCTTTATCCATTGCAAAATATAGTAGATTCACGGTTCAATTTGGTAAAAAAGCATTTTACGATCAGATTGATTTAAATGAAAAAGATGCCTATGATCTTTCCATCAATGCGATTGTTGAAAATTGTTTACATCCTGATGCAGATGAAGGTATTCGTGCATTATTGGAAAAAAGAAAACCGGTTTGGAAACGTTGAATGAAAAATTAAAAATAATATTAATTTTCAGGGAAAGAGCACGAATGAAAAAAATTCTTTTTTTAGATGTTTTCCCACTCGTCAAGATTTGTTTGCTTTTGATTTTCATTGATTTTTTGAAAATGTTTCCAAACTAATTTCACTTTTTGTCCAAATGTTTTCACCTTTTGTTCACCACTTTCCCCATATGACAATTAATGAATAAAAAGAAATATTATGGATGATTGAAAGTATTATTTCTTGTCTTAATGTCTTAATACTTAATAATGATATGATCTTTCTATTAAGCCTGACCAGGCGGAAAAGATGAAGCATGATTACTTATGTTCAAGATTGAAATTGCTGCCCGATATTTGGTCGACGGATAGTAGATTGATAAATCTTGAAACTTTCGAATCGTTAAAATCATTTCTTTCTTCATGTAACAAAATTAATCTAAGGGATCATAGTAAAACCCATCCGGGTCAGACTCCCTATCAACAAAGTATTTTTCATTTTTTCTTATATTATTCTTACTATCCAAAAATTCCTTTTGTCATCAAAACAGATCACTCTCTGATTCTTGGGTCATTTTATGGAAGAGATTATGATTCAATTGAACTTTCTAACCCTATTATGTCAAATGCGTTAACAGCACTCAATGATATTGAATACATTCTTTACCATCATGACCTTGGTTCTTTTCTCCAAGAAGAAAAAATCACTCAGGTCCTTCTAAGAGATAGTTCTGAAGAAATGGTTCAACATATGAGATCTTCACCTAATCGATTTTCTTTTGAATTATCTTCACTTCGTGAATTATATTATCAAACATATGATCTTAACCAAACAATCAGAAAACGTGGGAAGAAATTTTCTAATCTTCGTTGGCATCTTAATAAATTTCAACGAGCAAATCATACGGTAGAAATAGTAGATTTATCGGAAAACGTTAAACCGGTGATACATCTGATCGGAGCTTGGAAAAAAAATGCTGTGAAAAAGAGAGGTTTTTCTTATGTGAATCTTCGATCGGACAAATTAGCTGCTCGCTTATTTGATCATTCTACCAAAGGTAGTAACTATTCTTCTGATGAACTCTCTGTTTCTGACTGTTTATCTCGAGTGTTAAAGGTCGATGGAAGGATTGCAAGTTTTAATTTTGGCTATCCACTTGGTCTTATTCATAAAGAAAAAGTGTTTGCTCACGCGGTTGGTATCTCAGATCTTTCAATTCCACATTTAGCCGAATATGCACAATACGATTTTTGGAATCAAATTAAGCAACATGGATATTCTTTCGTAAATGATGGGCCATCCTGGAGAAATAGTTTGGAATTATACAAGCAGAAGTTTAGACCAGTAGCAAAAAATAGATATTATTATGCAACTCTAAAGTTATGATGTGTTAAAAATAATGGCAGATGAGCAAGAGGGAAACGGTGATGGATGCACCCTCTTGGCAGATCCCCCGTATCAATCGTCTGTCTAATTACCATATTATACGTCATCCTTTATATACTCAAAACAAGGGTCATTGAAAGTATTTCTCTATGTTTTTAATGTTTGATCCTAAATTTTGTAGAAACAAAATCTTAAAATTAGTTTGACTTATTATTTCCCTTAGATGCCATGGGGTGATTTATGACTAAACAGCGTACTATCCTAAAAGCGTTAATTATACTCATCTTACTTTTGCTTCAACCATTCATTCAACCAACGTTAAGTGATACTGCTTCTGAGGATGACCTACTTGATGGTAGTTGGATAAGTGAAGATGGAAATTGTACTATTTTGCATATTTCTGGATCTCATTACCAAATGGGCTATCAACACGGTTATTTACTCAAAGAACAGACTCATCAGAACATTCGTGCCTACTTAGCAAATGCACCAACAGATCATGAACATCTTCTATCGATTTGGCAAACAATGGAACCATACATCCCATCAAAATATATACAAGAAATTCAAGGTTTGGCTGATGGTGCGAAGTTATCATATGAAGAGATCTGTACAGCTTATACTGTGATTATTTATGGAGATATGGGCTGTTTTGGATTAAGCTGCTGGGGAAATGCCACAAAAGATGGTGATTTGTTTCATGCGAGAAGTTTTGATTTACCCATGGATGTTCAAGATCCAATAAGTGGTCGCTTTGTTCATGAGAATCATGTGCTTGTAGTAAGAGAACCTGATGATGGTATTGCTTCATTTTCCCCATCGGTTGCTGGTTCAATGCATGGTGGTGGCGGATTCAATCTTGAACAGGTATCCATTGGAATGCAAGTATGTTGGAGCAAGGATCAAACATTTCATGGGATTCCAGGGATGATTCGCACACAAATGGTCTTAGATCAAGCCCATACTGCAACTGAAGCAATAGATATTCTAACTTCCAATCGTACACTTGGATGGAATTATATTGTATCCGATGCAAAAACACGTGAGGGTTATGCTGTTGAAACAACGGCAAATCATACCTATGTAGGAACCGATATTCATCCAGTTGAGGATACCTCAGCATTTTGGAGTATTGACGACATGGTTCGTCGGACCAATTTTTTCATTGAACCAACAATTGTTTCAACGCAGAGGGACACCTATAATCCGTCAACACTCAACATGTTCTTTAAGTTGTTAAAACGCGAAGATTTCTTCTTTGCAATCTGGCAAAGTTATAATGCAGTAAGCAAAGCGTTTGAAAAAGAATATGGAACCTACACCGTATCCTCCTTGATGACCATGTTTAGAGAATCATACAAGGGAAACACAAATTTCCTACTCAAATTCATTATCAGTAAAGCTGAAGGCACTAGTTTTAATCATGCATGGAACATGTGGATTGTACAACCGAATACGGGTGATTTCATGGTGTGTTTCGCCGATCATGATAATATTGCTTATGATGAACCCGTATATGCCTTCAATACCGCTGATTTCCTTTAATTACCACTCGTTCTCTCTAGGGGGATCACTTGGAATGATGATTCCCTGTTGAGAAACAAAATCATAAAATGATTCATAGGTTTCATCTGTACAAACCGTTCGACTGTCACCAATAATTATAAGTTTTCTTCGAGCACGAGTGATACTTACGTTCAATCTTCTTAGATCTTTTAAAAAACCAATGTTTCCTTTAGGATTACTTCTTTTCAATGAAACGAGGACTAATTCTTTTTCCCGGCCTTGAAATCCATCCACCGTATCAACCTCAATATATTCTGATTCGATCAATGAATGTAATAATTTTTTTTGATCATAATAAGGAGTGATTACACCAATATCTTTCGGATTGAGTCCTAATCTCACAAAACGATTCACAATATCTTGGATTAATTTTGCTTCAGCTACATTTTCTTTAGAAGTAGAACCAAATCGTGATCGTTCACCCTGTTTGTTCTTTTTGGTATCGATCCAAATAAGTGATTCTTTTGGGTCAAATATTTCTGTTGGTTTCAAATCAAGTTGTATTTCCCTTACACCATCTGAAAATAGATCTTTTAGCGTGTGATGTTTCACTGAGTCATCCGCCTTTAATTTTCCATCGTAAAACAATTGATTAGAAAAACCCATGATTTTTTCATTCATTCGATATTGCACAGTCAATAAAGACTTCATTTTCTTGCCATATAACGCAAGAATTCGTTCAAATAACGAAATTGAAAATCCCTTTCGATCGGCTCTTTCATTTAAAATTGTTGTGGTAACTGTTTGTGATCACCAGCCATTATTACCTTGTCTGCTTTCACGATTGGAATCAAACAAGAAGGCTCGCAAGATTGAGTGGCTTCATCGATTACACAGAGATCAAACCGATGATTTGCTAATATTTCAGATCCAGCAGATGAATTCGTGGAACATACCACATCTGCAGAATCAATTAATTCCTGAACAGCTTGGTTTTCCAATACATCAATCTCTGTAAATAAATCATTTATTTGTTCCTGATAATTTAGTGAAGCTGCCATCTCTTTGATTTTATCAGAGGCGATTCCACGTGAGCCTTTGTTTTTTGAAGCCAATTGTTTGATTTGCTTGTTACTTAATCCTCGACGCCATCGTCCACTTGGAAATGTGAACTGATCTTGTTTTTCTTTAAGCGCGTAGGCTTTTTGCCTTATCTGTTGAGCTTTTTGAAAGGTATCATTCTTTTCGAGAAGATAGTCTAATGAATGATCCCTTAATAATGGGTTTACCCTTGCAGGATGACCGATACGAACCACTTGCCTTTTTTGTTTCACCAGTTTTTCCACAAGATTATCAACAGCCGTATTTGAATCAGCACACGCTAGCACTGTTTGACTGTTCTCTATTGCTTGTTCAACTACTTCAACACAAGTAATCGTTTTACCCGTACCTGGAGGCCCATGGATAAGATGAAATAATGATGCAGATAAACAATGTTTAACCGTTTCCTTCTGACGTTGATTCAATTGTTTGTTAAAAAATGAAGAAATGTCCGATTCATGATGTTCACTGATCGATTCATTCTTTGATAAGAGCGAAGTGGTTAATTCAACATTTTTAACTTGATTGCAGGACACTAATTTAATCGCTTGCAGCATTCGTTTAAACGTGACATCATTTACATACAGATCCAGACGAACTTGTTTATGAAACATCCACTTTGGTGGTTTATCATTAAATGAAACAATGATGGAATACCCTGTTTTTTCAATGACGGTACCATATGGATTTCGATCTGAAAGTGGATTATGTTTAGATATTCGAACGAGATCGCCAACTGAGATCTCTGTATCTGGCATTCCTTGTTTTCTGACAAACTTAACTAGAAATGTTCCACCGTAACCCGTTCCCTCACTTCTAGATCTACAATGTAGGATAGATCTTCCTCGTTTTTCACGTTCTTTGCCTGAAAGTTTCTTTATTTCTTGTTCATGACGCTTCATTTCTTCATTTCGTTCAAGATTGACTAATTCTGAAAAATATGTTTCATATGTTTGCTTATCAAACTCAACCGTTGAAATCGTAGAGATATCTTTGGGTTGAACTATTGTTAAATCATCTGTTCTTTCCATAATAGTAGCGTTTTCATGAAGGCATATCATATAAATTCTTGGATGCACATATATTCATGATGAAAAAATCAATTTTTATCCATAGAAATGAATTCTGGAGGAATAAGATCAGATACAACCACATTTTCTGTCGCTTTTTCAAATTGAATATCATTCTTTCTTGCTTCTTTGACATTGATTTTTAAGATAACTGGCTTTTTACTATGTCGTTTACCGACCCGAATAGCTTCTTTTTTAGAGATCGATAAATGAACTTTGTTCCGACCTTTTGGTTTCAATCCTTCTTTTAAAATATTGTTTGCTGATTTCTCTGAAGTTCCATGATATAATACATCAATTTCTGAATTTTTATCTAATTGAATAGTAACCGGGATGCTATGGCCATATAATGCTCGAATCTGATTGTTTTTGATTTGAAATCGTTTATTTCCACGTTCTATCATTTCCTCAAGGTATTCTTTGTTTACATCTGGAAATTTCTTTTGGACTTTAGATAAGACATCTGGAATTGGAACAAATCCTTCATCTGAAATTTTCAGATTCTCTGGATGATGCCGTAACAAATAAGATAAATATTTACTCACCGCTATTTGTTGTTTCATATCTTTAAATCCATACGTTTTTAATTTTTTATGTATTCTCATCTTTTAAAAACATGCTGGAGGAATCTATAGATATCATCTTTCGTTGGGATTGATTTAGCTGCAAAAGAAAAGAATCCAACTGGATTTTGTGCAATCAAGGATCAGAATACAATAGTTAAAACCATTTTTTCAACAAAAGAAATTAACGATATGATTAATCAGTATGATCCAAGTGTTATTGCAATTGATGCCCCGATTCTGAAAGGAGACTCTTTTTTAAGAAAAGCAGATCGATTAATGAAAAAATATGGTGCGATGCCGCTAACCATGCCATCTATGAGACTGTTAGCTCAACGAGGAACTAGCATTGCAAAACAGTTAGAAGCGCAAGGATATGAAGTCATCGAAGTTTTCCCGACGGGTACAGCTAAAGTCCTAGGTTTTTATGAAAAAAATTATAGGAATTCTCTTAAACGATTACACATGCAAAATTTTTTTAACAATAAACATGAGTATGATGCATATCTATGCAGTTTAACAGCAAAATTGCATTATCATGGGGAAACCAAGGAAGTTGGAGATGAACAAGGTACGATAGTAGTACCAATAAATCATCTTTGATTCTTCTTGATTTGAAGGCAGGATAAAATGGTGAATATTAAGATTGGAACCTGTGGATATAGTTTTTATCAACCACCTAAAGATTGGAAAGAAACATACAAAAATAAATTACAAGCATTTAGTAATGATTTTAAGACACTAGAATTAAATCGAACGTTTTACAAACTTCCAATGGTGAAAACCGTTACGCGCTGGCAGAAAGAGGTAGCAAATGATTTTGAATTTACCATAAAAGCTTGGCAGGCAATTACGCATCCTACTACTAGTCCTACTTGGAAAAACAAAGACCGACTTAGTTCTTCTCAGCGAAAACAATTTGGTTACTTTAATCCAAGTGAAGAAGTATTTAATGCCTGGGATGAAATAAGAAAACGTGCAAAAGCATTACAAGCAAATATCGTAGTGTTTCAAACGCCTAATGGTTTTGATCATTCAAAAGAACATAAAGAAAATCTCTATGAATTTTTCAGTCATATCAATCGAAAAGATATCAATTTAGCTTGGGAACCTCGAGGGAATTGGAATGATCAGCCCTCTGATTTAGAACAAATTTACGACGATCTCAACCTGATTCATGTTGTTGACCTCATGCGAAGAGAACCAGTATCAACACATTCCACTTGTTACATTCGGCTGCATGGATTAAACAAAAATGAGTATGATTACAATTATGATTATTCAAAACAAGAATTGAACAAGTTAGCAGAAAAATTAGAGGATTTATCAGAAATCTATGATCAGATCTATTGTATGTTCAATAATTACGAGATGTATTCAACTGCAACGCAATTAAAAAAAATCATTTCCTAGAAACAAGGATTTTCTGATAAGTATGTATGATCCAATTGAACTATCCAAAACCGTAAAACGCATTGTTACAGCGAGTAATAGGAAAAAATATTATCGTTTTCGCCCGACTGGTTTTTATGGAGGAATTTCTACTGCGGATACCGTAGGATGTAATCTTCGATGTGTCTTTTGTTGGTCATCTAACAGTGTATGGAATGCAAAACAAACAGGATCATTTTATACTTCTGAAGATGTAGCTAGAAAACTTGAAAGTATCGCGTATAAAAAAGGATATTCTCAATTACGTGTATCTGGTGGTGAACCAACTATTGGCAAGAATCATCTTTTACAAGTTCTCACTCAGATAAACTCCAGATTTTTATTTATCCTTGAGACTAATGGGTTGTTAATTGGGTATGACAAATCGTATGCAAAGAAGTTATCTTGTTTTCCTAATCTTCATGTTCGTGTTTGTTTAAAAGGATGTACAAAAGAAGAATTTTCTTTACTTACGGGTGCTGACGAAAAGGGCTTTGAGTACTAATTGCAATCTTTAACAAACCTAAAAAATGAAAAAGTACGGTTTTCTATTGCTGTTGCTTCACCAAAAAAAGATAAACAAGCATTGTATCAATGATTACAATCACTTGGTTTTGGAACGGTTATGATAGAAGAAGAACCACTAAAATTGTACCCGCATGTTAAAAAACGTCTTCAAAAACAAGGATTACTTGATTTATTTCAGGATTAAAAATTGATGGATGTGATGAGTAATGTCTAAGATAAAAGGACTTTCAGCTGAACGAATAGCGACTCGATTATTAGAAAGTCAGGGATATCATATTCTTTCCACTAATTTTGATATTATGGATGATGATGAAAAAGTTGCTGAAATCGATATTATCGCTGAAGACGACGAGAACACATATGCTGTTGAAGTTAAAGCAGGCTTGGGTGATGTAAATGCGATTCGGCAGGCATTTGGAAATGCGAAATTAGCAGGGTATAAACCAATGCTGGTGTGCAAGGGCTTAAGTGATGAATCAGCAAAAATCGCAGCTGAAAAACTTGATGTTCAAATAATAGAATTAAGTGAATATCATTTATTATTGGAACCTGAAGAATTAGAACATATCGTAAAAAAATGTGTGGAAGAAGTATTTGAAACACATGGTTTTCTACCATACACGGTGGAATTAACAGAAAAAGATAAAAGACTCTTACAACTCATTTCAACATCTTCTCGTTTTAAGGAAGTTGCAGACAAATTAATGATTTCAGAAAAAGTACTAGGAAAAGAAATGAAAGATCTTACTAGACGAGGCATTCTTCCAAAACGATCTTTGAGCTTCCGTGATCTAAAACAGTGTGCTTCATCAGTGTTAAGTCGTCACCATCTTTTTGAAAAACTTGATCGCATTGAACAATTACTTTCCCAGCAGCAAAACTGAATCATTTGTTTAGTTTCTTTTTTTCAACGATTCCTAATCTGAGTACGAAATAGGTGATGATGGTAGCACTAATAGGCAATAGATAATTACCAAGTCCGATCATCAATCCGATTGCTGCAACAACCCATAAACATGCTGCAGTGGTTAATCCTCTTACGTCACCTTTCCCTGCAATGATGCTCCCTGCTCCAATGAAACTGATACCTGCAACAATTCC
Organism: uncultured Thermoplasmatales archaeon; assembly: GCA_964414035.1. GTDB lineage: Archaea > Thermoplasmatota > E2 > DHVEG-1 > DHVEG-1 > EX4572-165. The sequence continues at coordinate 10,621 of CAYPUK010000118.1, forward strand.
TGCGGCGATTCGCGTGGCATCAATTACTCCTATGGAATTACTAGGTAAAAGGTAAAATGATGAAATGGTAAATAGGCATGAGCCCATGCACACGAAAATATGAGTTCGTAATCCAGCTGGTTTATTTGTCACTTCTCGTTCATAACCAATTAATCCTCCGAGAGCAACAGAGAGTATAATTCGAATGATCAATTCAACATCTAACCAAGTGAATGGTAAATCCATAGTATCCTCCAACCTTGTTTTGTTGAGTATAATACTTATTTTTTTAAATACTCATCGTAAAAAAATTAGGAAATCAATTGAAATTCGATTGTACTAAATCGTTTTTTAAATTATTTTTCTGATGCAGATCTTTTAGGAGATGATCTCATCGAATACTTGTTCGAAAACATCTAAGGTATGATTATAATACAATACAAATTGAACTAAAAGAGAACGCTTTTCTTTTTGTAAAAACGAAAACACTGTTTCTAATGCAATACAGGCAGCATCTTTTAACGGATATCCGAACGCACCAGCACTAATCGCAGGAAAAGAAATGCTGTTCAGATCGTAGTCTAACGCAAGTTTCAAACTGTTCTGATAACTAGAAGCAAGATGAGTTTTATCATGCTTTGATCCAGAGTACACTGGGCCAACGGTATGAATCACAAATTTTGCTTTTAGATTGTATCCTTTTGTTATCTTTGCTTCACTGGTCTTACAACCATTCAGTGTTTTACATTCCTCCCAAAGTTTTGGTCCAGCTGCTCGATGAATCGCACCAGCCACTCCACCACCCGGAGCAAGTCGAGTGTTTGCAGCATTGACAATAGCATCAGTTGATTGTTTTGTGATATCTCCCTGAACAAGTTTGATGATGGAATTTCCTATCTTTTTTTCTTTCATCGTTAAGTTGAAATCTACTAATTACTGGTTAATAAATGATTGTATCATTTCTTCATCATTGGTACATTATAGGTTACATCGATTTGGATTTCATAAGAATTAGATGAATCATCAATCGATAATAAACCCAGACCAAATTTTGGATAGAAATCACCGCATTCTACTAGTTCTATCTCAACCTTGCCATTTCCCCATTGAATGATATCTTGCATCTCAGATTCATAGGAAAGATAAATTCTACTTGCCCCGTCGTACTCTTTTGCTTCACTAGAATCAACGATCTCAGAATCATTGATCAATAATTTTAGTGAAAATGTATCTTCAGTGTTTTCAAAACGTCTGATCCTTCGAATATCTAGTTCGTCTTCCCAGCGCAAGTCAAGATCAATAGAAAGAATATAGGCACCATCTGGAATTAATATGTCCCAATCTACTTTTTTTCCCTCTGTTAACATGCCCTGAAAAGAAAACTGTTCATTTATTTCGTTCCATTTCTTTTCATCTTCTTCAGTGATGATTTCCTCTTCTTCAGCAAGCACACCACGATAAATAGGATCTGCGCCAAAAGATAATCCAAGGATTAAAATGATTGGAATGAAGAAAAGAGGAATGTTTGGTAGGATTTTAGAATCAATACGAGTTCTGAAAAAATTAAAAAGACCGTTTCCAAATGTTTTTCCCTTTTTCTTTGAGTTATAATGTTTATCGTAATGGAGGAATGCAGAAGCAGAAATCAGACCAATACTTGCAACGATTCCCCAAAATAGGCGCCCCATCCCCAGTCCCTCTGCAATATTGTAATACAAAAAACCTCCTGCAATGGGTGCAGTTACCCCAGCTATAGCTAATGGTAAAAAAGAGTATCCCATGTAAATCGATCGTTTATCTTCAGGAGGAATCTTAGAAACATAACTAAGAAACGCTGGATAAGATACCAGTTCTCCAAATGATAAAACGATGAGACCAAATAAGAAAAGCACAGGGTTCATGGAAAAACCTGCGATGATAAAACCTAATGAAATAATGATAATGCCTGCAATGAGTAATTTCAGTGAGTTAATGTTTCGGTCCTTAATGATATAAGCCCATACTTGACCTAAGGTTATGATTGTTCCAGGATTAAGAGCTGCAATGATGGGGATGAACCACGTTGGCAGGATATTGAAATCAGTCATGAACACTGGCATGAACGGTTTTCTTGTGTAAAGCATGAACCAACATCCGGAAAAAATGAGTAAGACGAGAACGAATTTCCGATCTTCAAAGATAACCTTTAAATTTTTAACGGCTTTGAATGCAGATATGGATGGATCAGGCTTAACTGGATTCTTATATGCTAGAAGAATTATCAGAAAACTACAGATGATAAAAGCTGCCATAAGGAAGAACACTCCACCATATCCTTCTGGGACAAAAAGGAAGGTGAGGCTGAGCGGGATAAGAAATGCACCAAAATTTATCACCCAGTAGTACACATTGAACGCGTAATCCCTGTTTTTTTCATTTGAGGAATGGGAAATCGAAGCAGCAATCAATGCTTTTTCAAAACCAGATCCAGTTCCCATGATCACGACAGATAATGCAATTAATGCTAATGAATATCCAAATCCTAAAACAACGTATCCAACAGCAAGGGTCACATAAGAAAACAAAAGGAGTTTTTTGAATCCGTATTTACTAGCTAAGGCAGTGGAGATAAGTGGCAGAAAATTTATCATTCCCATGGAAACACCAGTCAATATTCCCACAGTCCAACTTTCAAGACCAACATTATAAATTAAATGGTAAGAAAAGACGGCAAGCATTCCATAATATGCACCTCTTTCAAAAAGATTAGATGCATTCACTGCCCAGAATTCTTGAGGTAATTTGCTTTTTTTGTTCCTACTCATGATTTGTCTTCCTGTCTATTGAGCGATGCTAAAGGCAGGAGGTTTGTGTTTGTCCCCTAATTTCAGTATATAACATTCGTTAAGATAATATTTATTTGTTTCTATTAAAAATGTCTAATTCAGTGTTCACTCTGTGAGGAAACCATGAAATTTACTATTTCATCCATGATAATCTTTATCTAGTTTGCCATTCTTTTGTAGTTCATGGAGCCTTCCCGAAGGTTTACACGATTGATAGAACGATTTTTTCCTTATCGTTTTAATCTTGCAAAATTAACACATGTTCCCATCGTTCGTTGGATTATCACTCGGATGGTGTTTGATAAAAACAATCTTACATATCTAACTAAAGATAAGATTGTTGAAGTCCAATTGAACAAGGAAATTGAACCTCTGGATAACATCGCCGTTCCATCAAAAGTCGTTGAACATTTTATTGAAGAATCAAGTTATCGTTTTATCATGGATTTCTGTATTTGCCGGGAATCAATGCAATGTGAGAATTATCCAATCGATCTTGGTTGTTTGTTCATGGGTGAAGCAGCACGGCGAATTCCTTCTGAACTGGGAAGATCTGCAAGTAAAGAAGAAGCACTTGCTCATGTGAAACGATGCCGTGAAGAGGGCCTTGTTCATCTGATTGGAAGAGATAAACTTGATGAAACCTGGCTCGGGGTGGGATCAAAAATACCATTGGTAACTGTATGTAATTGTTGTGAGTGTTGTTGCTTATGGCGGATGCGACCATATCTTAATGATACACTTTCTTCAACCATAAAACGCATGCCAGGAATTGAAATTAAGGTTAATGATCATTGTACTGGTTGCGGTATTTGTACTGATGGTGTTTGTTTTATTGATAACATTAAAATTAAAGATGGTGTAGCAGTAATCGGTGAGGATTGTGTGGTTTGTGGCCGTTGTGCTGAAAAATGCCCACATGATGCCATTGAGGTTATCATCAAAGATAAGGATTTTATCAATAAGACCATTGAACGCGTCAAAAAAGCAACGAGTTGAACCTTTTTTTCACTATGTATGGTTTACGTAAGGATCAAAAAAACGGGTTGATTGGTTTTGTTTTGGTGTGAAAATATTCTCTGAGCATAAACATTACTGTTGTTTGCTGATAGGAAATCCGTGTCCATTCATTGCCAAAAAATACAAGGCCGGTATCGTTTAACAAGGTCATTGATGCTAGTGCTCCGGGAGCATTTCCTAGATGACCCTGCATTCCTTTCTGATAGGTTTGATTTTCATCAGGCCAAACAATCCAACCATATCCATAATTTCGGTTGTCTTTGTAAATATCATAACTGGGAAGATCAGGGAATTGTACGGTGTGCATTTCTTCAACAGTTTTAGGCTGAAGGATTTGTTCATCCTGGTATGATCCTTGTTGCATGTGCATTTTTAAAAAATGACAGGTATCTTCGACCGTGGTGTACATTCCGCCAGATCCATCATTATGAACTTCATAATAGGGTATGGGAATATAAACACCAAGAAGGTATATGTAAAACGTGGTGAGTTTTTCATAGTTGATTTCATTTAATCGCAATGTTGTATTATGCATGTCTAATGGCTTGAAAATATATGTTTGGCAATAGTCTTCAAAGGGCATTTCTGATATTCGTTCGACGATGTAACCAAGAAGATCATAACCAAGTGAGGTGTAATATATACCTTCTCCTGGAGGATAATCATTCCAGTTATCCGCATGATAAAAACGATTGCTGGGAGTTAGATAATATTCGTACCAATCCAGCGGATAGTGAAAGAAAGAAAAATATAGAAATGTTCTCCATAAGATATTGGTAAATCCTGCAGCGTGTGTTAACAACATACGGACAGTAATAGGAATATCTGGGTAATCTGGGTGTCTAATTGGGAATGGAAGATACGTGTTGATATCCTCGTCAAGATCGATTTTTCCTTGTTCCCAAAGTTGTAATATCGCAGTTGCTGTCACTGTTTTGGTAAGTGATGCGGCAAGAAAAACCGTGTTTTTAGTGGGAGGATTCCCCATGTTTCTTGTGTTCTCACCGAAATTATAGGTCTCAATTGATCCATCGTTGTTGATGATGCCAACTGCAAAGCCTGGCATATTTGCAATCTTTAGCAATCGATTTACGTATTGGTCATCGGGGAATGGATCTGTTTCAGAACTGTCAAATTGGTTTTGTTCCTTGGCACGTATGAGATATATTGGTGTAAGATTTGAAAAAAATAATGTGAGGATTATGCTTATGAGTACTACCTGACGTGTGTTTTTATCTAACGTATTCATAACGAACCCTGCGCGTAGAGAAAAGAGCAATGGTTATTATCAAATTACTATTATAAAACACTTTTTAACCTAAGATCCTGGTTTCTTCTCGTGAATGGTTCCTGTAAGATAGCATCCAAGTCCCATCATCCAAAAAAGGATGGGATATGCGATGAATCGTTCTGTTCCTCCTTTTCCAAGGAATGGAATGAAGAATTCATTGAATATCAGAAAAAATAATGCGATTACTCCTAAAACTAAGAAAACGAGGTTAATGGGAAATCTAGTGAATCTATATGATAGGATTGCTGCTATTCCTCCTGAAGTAAAGATGATAAATGCAAAAATTGAGTGCCATGGCGTTATGTTTCCTGGGAAGATGCCAACACCAAGAACTCCGAGTCCTAAGAAGCCTAAAGGTATACTGAGTAGGAGGTTTTGGGATTCTAAATGGATTAAAAGAGTAGCGCACAGGATGATGATTCCAGCAAGCATCATGGTGGTGTTGAAAATAGTTGCTGAAGGTTGTTTGATGATGCTATTTGGTGGTTTTGTCGCTGCGAGATCACTGATCTCATTTTCACGGGTGGTATAGGGAGTATCTAATGGAAAATAGCTTTCAGCAGTGATGATTCCCATGAAGATGATGATTCCTGCAATGAAAAGTAAGACTCCCGCAAGATTTCTTTTGTTCTTTATGGGGAAATTGGTTTTTTTCTTCATTTCTGTCATTAATAAAAAATGATAATACAAATAGTTTGTTATACTATGATTGCTATGTAAAAATAGTAAAAAAAGATGTTTTTGTAGGAATGTAGAATTGAAAAGGTGAATGGGTGAATATTAATGAAAAACGCACCAGAATTTTTAGATCTGTTAGAAGAAAAAGATGCTGAATATGCTCGTCATATCAAAGCGAATCTGAGAAATAACCATGAGGATAATGCATTGCCTGCGAAAGTAAAATTGTTAATGGCAATGGCTCTTGATGCAGCTCATGGGGATAGGGAGGGAGTAGATCAGTTATCAAAACGAGCGTATGAGGCCGGTGCCACAGAAGCTGAAATGCTTGAAACTGCTGAAGTGGTTGGAACAACTTGTGGACTTCAAGGACTCTACATTGCTTTAAAGGGATTGGATGTTTTTTCTAAAGAATAGAAAATACCATTCTTTTTTTTATTCCTGTGTTGATCGGGAGATAACGTTTGATAATTAGAAATAAGATGAGGTATGAAAGAGTGGAGATGGATAAAATAGCATATTGTCCGTATTGTAAAGGAGAAATAATACTACGAGATGTGAAAAGAGAAGTTCAAGGGGTAGGTTTCTTAAAGCAAGAAATTATGTATGTATGTCTGCATTGTGACACAATTGTTGGATTTAGTCGAGGTAATTATGGATAAAATAGGATTAAGTATTGGAATAATTGGTGGACTCGGATTGGGATTATTACTTGGGGTGAATTGAGCGGATCGACGATTACGCTTGTTGGAGCGGGTCTTGTTGTGATTTCACTTATCGCAATTATAGTTTTCTCACTTCGAAAGTAGTGCTTCCTTTTGCTTGATAGACCATATGCTTTTTTTTCTTACCATTTATTTTTCAGTATGCAAGTATCATTTTAGTTTTCCATTCTTCTTATTTTGATTCTTTATCGATTTTTAATAGGCTTTTTTATTCAATAAGCTTATAAACATGAACAAGTATAATTTAGGGTTAAGGTGAGAAAATATATGGTCGAAGAAAAAATTGGAGTTGTAACGCATTTTTTCAACCACATTAATGTTGCCGCTATCAAAATAACCAATGGCGAACTCAATGTTGGAGACACCATTCATATCAAAGGCGCTCATACGAATTTTTCACAACCTGTAAACAGCATGGAAATAGACCAAGAATCCATTGAAAAAGCAACACCTGGTGATGAGATCGGCATGAAAGTGAAAAAAAGAGTTCGAGAACACGATGAGGTCTTTAAAGAATGAAAAATAAATTTACTATTTTCATCTTGAACATTTCATTGTAAAATTATTTTTTTATTCTTAGATTAATCCTATTTTTTCAAGGAGTAATGCTGAAAGAAGCATAAGTAGAAAAAAGGAAATCATCAATGCTAATTTTTTTGAATATCCTGTTACCGTTAATTCCTTTTGTTTATCCATGTTTTTAATGATGGGATAAAGTCTTACAAAAAATGTTGATGTGGTCAACAAAAGCACAGTTACTGCGGCTAGTTGAATGATCCAATTGCCATATAAGATTATGATGATAATTAATCCAACAAAGATTAGTTTCGTTCCTGCTACCCAAAAGACAAGATAACGAATGAACCTATGAACCACGGGATTTTCTTTGGATTCTTCCCATGCTTTGAAAACGCCAACGCCATTACCATATTGAACTTCTGGCTTAGTATAGAGCATGATGATATTTAACAGTTCAATACAGGAAAAAATACCTAACACGATCATGAGTACATTCATAAGATTCTCCTCAGTAGGATTTTAACATCAATCCTGCAAAAGATAACATATCCTATTAAAAAAGATTATTTTTTTATGAGAATACACACTACTAGTTTTTCAGAGATTTATTTGTGATACGAATGAATGCATCAATTCGCCCGGCTGAAAAAAGGGATTATCAAGAGATCATTACTATTTTGAATCAAGCCATTGCAAATCAACCATCTACTGGTTTTCTCAGTCCATTTACGGTATCAGATCGCAAGGAGTGGTTTGAAGAACATAATCTAAAAAAGTATCCCTTGTTAGTCGCTGAATTAAAAGGTCAAATCGTTGGATGGATAAGTATTAGCCCTTATAGAAAAGGAAGAAGCGCATTTAGAAAAACAGTAGAAGTCAGTTTTTTTGTTCATCAACAATTCAAAAAACAAGGAATTGGATCGAGATTATTATCTGAAATGATAAGCGTTGCAAAAAAATTAGGATACACTTGCATGATAGCAATCATCCTTGATGAAAACAATGCGAGCAAACGACTTCTTGAAAAAAATGATTTTGAACAATGGGGATTTTTACCAGGAGTGGCATTGATTTCAGAAAAGATTTATGGACACTTGTATTACGGCAGGAAATTATAATTGAATATTATTTGTAGTAAATGCTATATCTAAGATAGATGCTTTATTAGAAAAAATAAACAAAAGATACAAGTGATGAACGATTATGATAGCAAAAACTGGATCTCATTTTGATATTATCATCATTACTGGTGAATACTATGATGATCACCCATTATCACCAGTTGGCATTATCGCGCGGGTTTTGGATGCTAAGAATTATTCAGTTGGAATCATTGAAAAACCAGAGACAAAAGAACAATTCACTCGGTTAGGAACCCCTCATCTTTGTTTTTGTGTCACTGCTGGATCAATGGATAGTATGCTTCATAATTATACGCCGATGAAACGAAAACGAAAACATGATCCACATAGCAAGGTAACATCAATGCCGAATCGAGCTATTCTTTTTTATTGTAATAAGATCAAACAATATTTCAAATCAAGTCCAATGGTCATTGGTGGTATTGAATCATCATTGAGACGGTTTGCTCATTATGATTACTGGGATAATAAAATACGACGAAGCATTCTTTATGATTCAAGAGCAGATATTCTTGTTTATGGTAATGGAGAAAAACAGATCCTTGAAATCGCTAACCGATTAAAACAGGGAAGAGATCTGAGTGGTATTAAGGGAACTTGTATCATTACTCGTGAAATCGATGAAACAGTAACTTTGCTTCCCAGCATGAAAGAGGTAAAGGATGATAAGAAAAAATTTGCTTTGATGCAAAAAGAGTTTTCGATCGATAAGAATCTTGCGCAAGAATATGAGAATAATTATCTTCTTCAATATCAATATCCTACGTATACAACTCGTGATCTTGATTGGATCTATTCACTTCCTTTTACAAGGAAGATGCATCCGCAATCACTACTAAAAATGGCGAAGTTCTCCGTGGTAACCCATCGGGGATGCATTGGAAACTGTAATTTTTGTTCACTTTCCCTTCATCAGGGAGAAAAGATCATTTCAAGGTCTGAAGAAAACATTATTGATGAGATCAAAAGTCTTACCAAACATCCTGATTTTAAAGGTTACATTGATGATTTCGGTGGGCCAACTGCGAACATGTATGGAATGGATTGCAAACTCCAACATGCTTGCTCGAATCATTGCTTACCTTGTAAAAACTTGGATAAAAGTCATGACCAATTACTCTCTCTTTTAAGGAAAGCACGACAGATACCCGGTGTGAAAAAGATCTTTGTTCGCAGTGGCATTCGTTATGATCTTGCTTGTGATAATCCTGAATATATCAAAGAAATCGTTGATCATCATATTTCAGGAACGCTTAAAATCGCTCCTGAACATTTCTCCAGAAAAGTAACTCAGTTAATGAACAAGGACAATACTTCTTTTGATGAGTTCATCTCCTATTTTAATACGTATAACAAAAACAAAAAACAAAGTCTTCGTTATTATTTCATGATCGGTCATCCGGGTGATTCCATTGAAGAAGTTCGATTATTACGAGATCTGATCAACAAGAAAGGATTAGTTAACATCAATCATTTCCAATTATTCACGCCTACACCAATGACCAATTCAACGTGTATGTACTGGACGGGGTTGAATCCATTGACCATGGAACCAGTAGAAACTATTTGTGATTACAAAACCAAAAAGAAATTGAAACGAATCCTTTTGAACAATAAAAGAAAAAGGAGAAACTAATGCTTAATTATCATTCAATTCCAAAAGGTTGCGTAAATGTTTTTCCATATTCATTACTGAACACAGCTCGAACAAATTTTGAATCAATACCTGAAACATCTAATGAATCAGTCGATCCGATGAGTTCAGAATGCTGATCGTACCATTCAACAACAGTATAATTTTCTGCAGTAAGAGAAATAGTTGTTTCATCAACTGTGACATCAGTAAGTTTTGGGGTCATAGCTTTTCCATAAGTATCTAATGAATCAATTGATCCCTCTGGTTCGAAGGAAAAATAAAAGGATCCGTCGATCATAGATTTTCTTAATTCATCTTCAGTTAATTCATCCATGAGGAAGTGTTGATAATTTCTAAATGCATGACTTGAAAGATGATGCAGGTCATCATTTGAAAAACCCCAGATCAGATCATCTGGACTTCTTTGTTTATTGATCTCATCCCAAAGCATTCGATCATTTGAATAGCGGTCTCCTTGATTAAACACCTCAACTCCTACCACACAATCATCAAACCAATCAAAATAATGTTGATACCAAGAAGCATCATAGGGGTATCTTCCTGGATGATTAAAAAAAGAAACACCATTATCCTGTTGTATCTTCCAAAATGCAAAATGCATGAAAAAACCACCGAAGGAGTAATCATTCAACAAACTTGATCGATGATGACCCAATGATAATTCATTACCTGAAACCGCAAGCATGTTCAGATCTGGATAAAAAGCTGAAGAAGATGAGGAGTCAACAGGATTTTCATCAATCCAATCCGTCCAAGGCCAAGTGTTCAGACTATGATCTGTAATGGAAAGGATATCGTAATTGCCGATATCATGATACTGATAAATGACCTCATCTGGATCACTAGACCCATCGCTTTCTGTGGTATGCGTATGTAAATTTGCTTTGTAATGATGAACTGAGTCAAAATCAACATCTTCGTAAGGATTGTAAATAATTATTGACTGGGAGAGCGGTGAGATTACGGTATCTTCGAATACACTATTATTTTCTGAAAATGAAAAGGTAGCTGAATGTATCGACGAAAAGAATAAGAGCAAACACAGACAAGAGAGTAACAACACTTTTTTCATAAGATTACGATTATAATATTATATGATTGATTGAAATAATTTTCTAAAACCCTTTTCAGTCTCTTTAGACTTTTATTTGCATCTTATTGTTTGAAGTTGTTTATTATTTCTTGATACTATATTTTCCGTTAGAAAAAGTAATTTTGTCGGTATCAATTAATTTTTTGACAAAAGGTTTAATTCCCTCTTTATCTATTTTTAGTTTTGATTGCAGATCATCTAATGATTTTGGTTGCTGCCTTCAAATCAAAGTAGCTCATAGCAGCTCCACCGAAGATATAAATATTAATTTTATTTGACAATTGATTATTGATTTTTTTGAGTTCACTTTTTATATATTTTTTATCAAACATTGGCATTTTTTATCTGACTCCATATTGTTTAGCAAGTGTTTCATAATCTTTCCACTCTGGGGAGTAGTTGGTTGGTTGTTTTGTTTTTAGGAAAGTAATCATATCTGCAATGAGATTCGTTATATTGTATAATCGTGCTTTTTTCAAAAGATTTCTAGGTGTTTTTTCTTCATAGAGCAGGCATGCATAAGAATAATATGTTTTACTTTGCGGCATAATTAAAAGAGTTTGAATAATGAAGTCGCTGACATCTAATGGCCTTTCACTGTGAAAATAGTAATACGTGTCGCTTATTAGGGGAAGATTATATGAGGGAAATGCAGATAATGCGGTGAATGGAAAAGATGATAATTTTTTCTTGGTTGAAAACAAGAATTCAGGCCCATGTTGCCAGATGATTTGAGCATCATCAGCAATTTTTGTTACATGTTGATTATGTTGAAATTGATAATAATGTGAGGCAAACCGTTGTATTTTTTTATGAACTGGATTAATGGTGTATTCCTTTTTTTCTTTGAGAATCAAGCCGTTTTCTCCCAATTTTTTCAATTGTTTACTTGTCCACTGTCTTGTAATGTTAAGAATTTGGGTTATTTCTTTCGTTCTAAGGGTATAGTCTAATAATGAAATGATAGGTAATGATGTTTGTGAGAGGAGTTGGTTGATTGGGAGTCTTTCAATGTTTTGTTGAATTTTTTTTAGGTTCTGTGCATGTAGTGTTTTTTCCCTACTTACAATCACGTTTTTTCCTTGACGATTCTTTTGTGCTAATCCTTTTTGGACAAGTTTCTCTGAAATGTTGTATGCTGCAGGTTTCGATATTTCAAGATGGTCAGCTAGTTGAGTAATTGTTTTAGGGAGTGAATCAAATGCTTTCAGCTCATTTAGAGATAGCATATGTAAACTATAAGTTAATTTATATTTATAAGTTTTACTTTCTAATTTACACTTTTGTATTTTGTCTGATTTATAGATTATTGATGAATGTTTTTTTGTGTGGTGATTGATCATTAATATTTTACAATATTTCAAGAGAGTATAGAGTTCAACATAAGGTGATTAAAACTATTAGATCTCTATTGATTTGGTACCAAACCAATTTTTTTTCAGAGATATTCTTGCGGTATTTCTGAGGATTGTATGAAGACCAGAATCATTATTGACGATAGTATATCTAGGTTTTGGGAACTATTTGATAAAAGAGATTATAAGCATAAAGTTCTTTTCCGAGTGTGTCAAAATAAAAATAAATTTTAGGGGGATTACTATGGAATACGAAGAAATCCTAAAACGAAAGAAAGAAATCGTCGACAGTCCGCTTCATCCTCTTCCTGAGGAAACAGTTGGTAAACTAGTGAAAGAATTTACTGAAAAGAATAAGAAATCACAGCAATTGTTTGAAGAAGCAAAGACCTGTCTAACTGAAGGAGTGCAACATAACCTAAGTCCAATGTTTCCCTTTCCTCCTGCAATGGATCATGGAGAGGGTTACAAGCTTTATGATATTGATGGGAATGAATACATTGATTATTTGATGTGTGGAGCACCAATTATTTTAGGGCATCATTTCAAACCACTTGATGATAAGATTGCTGAACACATTAAAACAAAGGGTGCAACCACGGGACTTACCAGTGAATATGAGGTTCTTGCTGCAAAACAAATCAAAAAGTTCATGCCCAATATTGAAAAAGTTCGCTTCGTGCAATCAGGAACAGAAGCGATCATGGCTGCATTACGGATCGCTAGAGCTAAAACAGGCCGAGAAAAGATCATCAAGATCGATGGGAATTATCATGGGTGGGGAGATCAAACCGTGATGGGACTTCACATCCCTGGAACGGGGATGATGCTAGCTGAAGGAATACCCACCTCTTGTTTATCTAATACCATTTCAGTGATGCCGAATGATTTCGATGGATTAAAAAACGCGTTTGAAGAAGCAAAAAAAGAAGGAAACGTGGCCGCAGTTCTAGTCGAAGCAAATGGCGGTGAAGCTGGAACTCATCCCGTGCATCCGGAATGGAATAAACATGTTCGAGAACTCTGCGATGAATATGGCGCTTTGATGATCATGGATGAAGTGATCACTGGTTTTCGATTTGGACCTGGTGGCGCTCAAGCATATTATGGGGTGAAACCAGATCTAGTGATCATGGGAAAGATTTTGATGCATGGATATCCATCCTGTGGAGCGCTTGGTGGTCGAGCTGATGTTATGGATGTGCTTGCTGGTGGTGAAGGAAGCGCGCTTGGAGGCCATGCCTTTGTTGCAGGAACACTAGCGGCTAATGCACTTTCAGCAAAAGCAAGTTATTATGCGTTAAAGTTCGTAGAGGAATATAAAGCGTATGATAAAGCAGCTAATTTTGCTGAAAAACTTACTACGGAACTTAATGATCTATTTGAAACACGTCCAGATTTACCCTTTTTTGCATATAATCAAAAATCAATCATCATCTATGATACCACTGCGTTCTTCAGTGTTGATATCACGAGAGATGATGCGTTCATGCAGATCATGGATCGAATGAAAGTATCCAAGGAATATCAACTTGCCATTCTCAACCAAGGTATCATGACCCTTGCTGGGTCTCGAATGTATACCAGTATGCAGCATGATGATGAAGCAAAAGATAAAACATTGAAAGCCTGGGAATACTTGTTATCATTGATCCCTAAACAATAATGCAATAGAAGAAAAATTGTTGTTTTCCAAAGGATGATTTAATCCTTTCATCCTTAGCTTTTTTTATTTTTTTTATTGGTTTGAGTGGTTGATGATTCCCGTTTTTCTTTTGTTTTTTTATCAATGATCCGTTCGTTGAGTTCTTCGCCCATCACTTGGAATATTGGATCAAAATCTCCTTTATTTACAAGTAATAAGCAAAACAATCCCATGATCACGGCACCAATAGTTCCAACGAACATAGATAAAAGCATCATTTCCACACTTGTTGATCGCATGCCGAACACGCCGATGTATTTAATGGCTTCAAAGACGACCATTGCAGCCATGGTAGTTACCACGACTACGTAGACCATTGCATATTTGTTCATATTGAGTCCATCCCAGTAACGATCAAGGATGTACACGAAAGCAAAAGCAATGAATGCCACAAGAATTGAAACCATCAGCTGAGTGATCTCATGATAGAAAGGGATGGAATAATACGCATTGAGTAACACGCCACCCATGTTCAGTAAACAGATCGTAGCAACAAGAACATCTACGGGCCAAGGAATGAGATCATTTCGATACCGGTGAAGGGCTAATGGAATAAGTAAGATGAATGAAGCTAGGATACAGCCAACAACCCAGATCCATTGTTGCTTCCAAAACGCGACAAGAAATGTAATGATTAAAACAGAGTTCATCAGAATATCAGCAAGGATCTCCTTGTCCCATTCACCATCGTTCTTCAATGAAAAACCCATATGAATTCAACGTGATATACTTGAAAAATACCAAATAGTTTTTGATTTAATTCAATCATCGTCTCATTTTTATCAATAAAGCATAACAGAATTGACAAGCTTATGAAGTATTATTCAAAAAGAGATAGTTGTTTGATTCCCTGAAAATGTTCTTTATTAAAGGTGTAGAGTTTTGCGTTATTGTTAATTGCAATTGCCGCAATCATGGTATCGATCCTGGTGTTCGGTCTTCCTTTTTTTTCTAACATGTTTTCGATTTCCGCTGAAAGTTCAGCATCCTTTTTGGTGAAACCTAGCGTGGTCAATGATGTTATTTCTTTGATTTTTTTCTTTCTTTTAAGGTGGCCGAAGAGGATTTCATGAAGATTCAAGGATGTTATTGCTATGTTTTCTTCGGATTCTTTTAGTTTTTGTAATGCCTGATCTCCCTTTTTTGATTTTTTATCAAATATTTCGATGAGTACATCTGTATCAATGATGATCATGACTATTACCCGTATCGTTTCTCCTTTCTTTTTCTAGTGATCTCATGAAGCATTTCTTGTTTATCTTTATAGGTTTGACTTGCTCTCATCTTTTCCAGGATCTTCATATTTGAATCGCTTAACCGGTCAAAAAGATCGCTAAAACTTTCATCTTTTCGTTTCATCAATAATAATTTGTTGTAGGTTCGTTCTTTGATAGTAATGGTTTTAAAACCCATAATTATGTTTATGTTTAAACATATATTTAATATTTTCTTGTTTTTATCTTCAAACTAAAAAAATTCCAAGCTTTTTCACTTCAATTATCTAATCAAAACAAAATAGTTCAAATCTTTGCGTTGATTCAATAATAACAAATTTTGTATCCTAAAAAGACTTACAGTACCAAGATTCATTCTTTATGTTAGAGGAAAAATTATGAAGGTTTTACAAGAAGAATTCTATGAAAAACTCAAAGAAATAACTACGTTATCAGATAAAGTTAATGACAATGATACAGAAAAACTTCTATCTATGATCCAAGACCATGCCGTTGAAATCACTGATCTCTATCACAAACAAGATGATCATTACCGTATTGAAACCGCTGATCTCATCGTTCTTTGTTTCGAACTATTAATCCGTGAAGATAAAGACATTGATGACGTGTTCACTCGGTGTTTACCCCGATTTGATAAAAAACTACACTTACTTTTGAAGGAGAAACAAGGGACTAAATGAGGATGATACGCAAATATCCTAAGTACTCGTTCAATGATTAGCCTAAACAAGGAAGTTAATCGCCTCCACAGAGAAAGAAGATCTCCTTTTATGATTTACACGGCAAGGGTTAATAACCAAAGAGGGATCAAATGAATTGTTTTTCCTTGCATGTCAATGGTGTCATAGGTATCCTTAGTAACTAAGAATAATGTGAAATCATCTGAAAGATGCATTATGTTTTCCATGTCTTTTTTCGTAATATTATCAGTATACTTAATTTCAAATGCCATTTTTTGAGTTGGTAACACCATGTCTACTTCAGGGTCTTTGTTGAAATATGGTTTTTCAATCTGTTGTAAATGATTAAACGCGATTGTTTGAGCTTTTAATCCCTCCTTTGCTTTCCAAAGTCGCATGTAGGCATGATCTGAAACATACATTTTTGGATTCTTTCGTAATGATTTCAAATAATTTGTTTCATAAGCTGGTGATTTGATCGCAAGGAATGAATCCTGTAAATATTGAACATAATCTTTAATGGTGCGGTATTGTGTATTTAAAGCATCTGCAAGATTTGAATAATTGATGAGTTGACCGGAATGATCGGTAATGTGATGGAAAAGACCTTTGAGCACATCTGTTTTTTTGATGGTGAACATGTCAACGATGTCTCTAAAGAAGATGAGATCTAGGATTTGTTTGAGATGTTCGGTTGAATATTGATCATACAGTTCAGGTAAACCACCTTGTTGCAGATAATCATTGAAATGAATGCGAAACATTGATGCGTTTTTAGGATAAGAAAGATCATCCAATGAGACGGTTGGTGTTTTTATTTCGTTGTATCGAAGGTATTCTTTAAATGAAAATGGTGTAAGCTTATAAAATTGGATGCGGCCCGCAAGGCTTTCTCCTGCTCCTTTCGTGATGTTTAATGACGAAGAACCGGTGATGATGAATTTCATGGTCAAATTCTTATCCTGAAATGATTTAAGGTGATTGCTCCAATTGGTTACTTTTTGAATTTCATCAAATAGAAAGAACACTTTTTTTGAATACTTACTATATGGTTCTTTTAAGATTTCTTCAGAATAGATTTTAATGAGATCTCTAGGAGAAATATCTTCGGCGAGATCAAAAGAGAAGTAACAAATTCGAGTCGATTCATTTTCTTTTAATAGATCGCGAATAATCAGTTTTAACAATGTTGTTTTTCCTACCCTTCGTAAACCAACAATACCTGTTATTTTCTTTGTTGAAAGTTCATCACTGATCTGATGCTTAAGATCTCTAGTGATGATTTTGTTTGGCAAATCAACGTTATTTGTTTCCCACCAGGTGTTCTG
Organism: uncultured Thermoplasmatales archaeon; assembly: GCA_964414035.1. GTDB lineage: Archaea > Thermoplasmatota > E2 > DHVEG-1 > DHVEG-1 > EX4572-165. Next base: position 27,853 of record CAYPUK010000118.1, read on the forward strand.
TTCTCTGAGTTCTTCAACAATCTCTTGTCGATTCATATATTAATGTTATTGTAGTAACCATATTAATAATTTATTATTTATTGCAGTTACTGCAATATATTTTAATTTTTAATTGTTGTTACCACAATATATTTAATTATCTTTTACTATTACTAAATCACAGTTCAATTTTAGTAAATAGATATTTTAAAAACGATCACAACCGTATTTTACTATATCAATCTAACAAATTTGTTAATTTAGTGAAGTGATTTTATATGATGGGATTTTCTAACATATGAAAAAAACAGTTTATCGATACTAAAAAATATCTTTTGAACAAATCCATATTCTTACCTTATAACCTAATTAGCTAATAAATTATTTTGTTAATTTGTCATCTAACAAATAATTTCCATTCCACATGTTGGATTATTTTTTAGATCTACTATTAATCGTTGAATAAAATCAAATGATTATTGTCACTCAAATCTTTTTTTTAAATCATCTAAACTTTACTTTTGAAGATTGTAATTTTCCGATCATTTCAGAATTAAAAGCCCGGAGGATGCAGCCCTGTTCATCGATTATGATCTTACCTGATTGTTCAAGATAGTCAATGATTATGCAAAAAATTTGGTACATCACTTTTTTTGGCAATGCTTTCCAAAATTCTGTTTTCCTTGGATAATCCATTTGCTGAATTTTCTTTTCCACCATGAGAATAGTGCCAAGTTATGGACAATGGATTTTTCTAGAAATTGTCCTAAAACTATTATATAAATTTATATAACAACCATATTTAATATCTTTCTCAACTATCCAATTTTAATCAATGGACTCTTCTGTTAACCTGATAAAAATAACGAATAGACCTTCCACTCATTTGAGATATCCTGAGAATGATCAGACTAAAAAGTTATGAAGAAATAACCTATTAAGAAAGTGGGTTACTTGTGAATAAACAGGATTTGATCAACAAATTAGAAGATATCGAATGGGAGGATTTCGAAGTAAAAAAGGCCCAAGCAAAAATCCCAAAAAACAGTTGGGAAACCGTCAGCGCTTTTGCCAATACCAATGGCGGATGGCTTATCTTTGGAGTCATAAAAAACGGGAAGAACTATAAAATAACTGGAGTTAAAAACCCTGAAAACATCGAACAGCAATTCACAACAGTATTACGTGGAACATCAAAATTCAATAAAATAATCAAGGTGACTTCTAAGAAATATACCTTTGATGATAAAATCGTACTTGCTTTTTACATTCATCAGAAATCCACTAAGGATAAACCCATTTATTTCAACTCTCGCAAAAACACGTTCATTCGAACTGCCAGTGGAGATCAACGAGCAACCGATGAAGAAATAGATTCCTTCTTTCGAAATAGTGTTTTCGAAGAAAAAGACAGTGAATGTACTACATATGAATATACTGATCTTGATGTTGATACCATACAACGATATCGAAACTATTTTTCCCAAGTGAACCCTGGACACCGGTATCTCACCCTTTCAGATGAATCCTTCTTAGAAAAATTAGGAGTATTACGAAAGGGCAAGGTGACCCATGGAGGATTACTTGTCTTTGGCAAAGATCTGCACGTTCAACATACCTTTCCCAATTTTAGAACTGAATATTTAGAAGTACCTGGTATTTCATATATGGATGGGCCCACTACGTACTCATATCGAATCTCTTCAGAGAAAAACCTGTATGAAACCTTTTTTGATATCTATGATCGAATACGTCAAAAAGTAGAAGTCCCATTTAAGGTAAAAGATGGATTACGGGATGATGATCCCTTGCAACTTCAAGCAATCCGTGAAGCGTTAGTGAATCTGATCATGCATACAGATTATTTCAGTCCGAGCAATGCAAGGATACGAATGTTTACTGACCGATTCGAATTTTTCAATCCGGGTTCATTACCAAAGGACATCAAGGATATTATAGAAGAAGATTTTTCATATCCTAGAAATCCAACCATTGCAAAGATCTTTCGATTCATTCGTCTCTCAGAAAACATAGGAAACGGATTTTACAAAATGATTACTGGTTGGAAATCATATTACAAAATTGAACCAGAGATCAAAGGTAGTTTCGATTGGTATAAGATCACGTTTCC
>CAYPUK010000119.1:0-5473 GCA_964414035.1 uncultured Thermoplasmatales archaeon
AAATTATAAATCCGGATAGTTGGAAAATCAACGAAAAACAATTCATTTTTATCTATTTTAAAATTACGCAAATCAGTTTTAAAATCCATATACTGTTTACAAAAAAAAGTTATAGAAAGATAATAAGAATCTGTTACCTTTTTTTACTTTTTTAGAATTGAACCGATCATCATCACTACAGGAATTATTTCTAATCGTCCGATATACATATTAATTAACAACATCACTTTCGCCAATGGATTCATAGATAAATTAGTAATGCCAACAGATAATCCGACATTTCCCTGAGCGCTACATGTTTCAAAGACAATATCTTCAAGACTATAATTTGTTACTATTGTCAGTATAAAAATAGTGATTGTAAGAAAAATTAACCAAAGAAAAAATATTGTTACTGCTTCATTTACAACATCTCTCTTTTTAGATCCTAAGACTTCTTTATTTGCGATCTTATATGATTGTATTCTATGTGGTTTAGACAGATCGTTTAGAGATCTCCATTTTATTTTCTTAAGTAGAATCCTAAATCTTATGAGTTTTATCCCTCCACAAGTTGCTCCAGCTGCTCCACCAATAATCATAGCACCCCCCATAAGTAGCTTAGATGTAGTAGGCCATAAATTAACACTGACTGTTGAATACCCCGTAGTTGTTTGGCTGGATGCAAACTGAAAGAAGGATTGCCTTAATGATTCTAAGATATTTCCATTATAAAATGACAAATTGCTAAATGATAATCCAATTATGCCTAATATAAGGAGTGCAATAAGGGTTTGAAATTGAACATCGGAGAAGAATTTTCGAAACCGACCTTTGAATAAGTTATAATTTGCAATAAAAGTGGTAGCGCCAAACATCATAAGTATAAGCACTATGATTTCAAGAAAAATACTGTTATATGCACCAATACTTTCGCTTTGAACTGTAAAACCCCCTGTTGAAATTGCACACATAGCATGATTTAATGCTTCCCACACAGGCATACCAAAAATTGAGAGTAAAATTATTCCAATTCCGGTAAAGGATACGTAAATCCACCACATAGTTCTAATAGTGGAAATGACACTGGGATGTATTTTATCTTCTCGTGCTTCAGAACGAAATAAGTTATATGAGCCTGAACCTTGCATTGGTAAAATAGTCAATGTTAAGACAACAACACCAATACCCCCAAGCCACTGTGTGAAAGACCGATAAAATTGAATTGTGTGTGATATATTTTCTTCTACGCCTTTAAACATGGTTAAGCCCGTGGTAGTCCATCCAGACATAGATTCAAAAAAACCACTGAGAAAATCCAATTCACTAATCATCATGAATGGAAGAACGGTGAACAATGGAATAAGAATCCAACTAAAGCCTGCCACAGCTATTGCTTGCCGCAATTTAGATTCTTGATCAGTTCTGCCAAATACATACTTGAAGATTAGACCGGCAACGGCAAGAATGCTTGAGGAAAGTAGAATTGGAATAATCGCATCATATTCTTTATAAAAAATTGGAATAAAAATAGCAAAAGTATTAACAACACTAACAATAATAAGTACCGAACCGAGATCTCTAAATATTAATTTTATACCACTCATTTTATCAGATCTCTCAAAGTTGAAAAGATAATTTTGTTGAATTATGTAATCTTATTATAATATCTTTTATTACTTGAAACTTATTTTGAATTGGAAATTGAATCATTTCTCATTTAACAGTGTTTTTACAGCAAAGATAAAAAGATAATCCATCTTAATTTTTTATTCATTCTTCTTCATTTTCAGATGCTTCGTGGATATCTCGAACATGTGCTTTTTCCTCTGCTTTGTCTTGTTCTTGTTTTCTTTTCCAAATTTTGTTTTTTACATTGATATATATCACTAAACGAATAAATCCTACAGCAATGTAGAAACTAAATAAATACCAATTTTTAATTGAAACGGAAAATCCGTTATCCAGGGAAATAAGAATAAGGTATTGTGATAATGGTATCAATAAAAGGATATAGACTATAAAAAAAATTAGTAGTCTTAATTCAGGAGAATGAACTATTTTATGTCTGTCTGTATTTTTTTTATCCATTCCATCCACGGTAGAACGTAATAATAAAAAAGATATTAACTTTTCGTATCTTTTTGCTATGTGTAATTATTTCATAATCTTTTCCATTTTTAGGAAATCAAATCAACCGATTTTCTGCAGATAAACTTTAATAAAAATACCTGTAAAAATTTTTATTTTTATTGAAATATTTTAATTTTTTAATTAAAAATCTTATTTTTTTGGATCTGTAAAAACTGTAGAATGTTTTAATACTAAAATTAAAGATGAGAGAATTTTCTTGATTTTTATGTTTTTATTAATTTCGTTTAATAATAGTTTGATTTTTTCATTAAATAATTCGTATTTGCCAATAATAACTTCATCGATTAAAAATGCATTTTCTGGAGAACACCTAATCTTTGAAAACTCAGTGATGACCTCAAGTATACTAATACATGGAATTGGATATTTGAAAACATAACATTTAACGTAGTATCATATTTAATCAATCCTTAAACCGGGTAAATTAACTTTTCTTTTCCAATGTATTATAACTTCCAATTTATTACCATAATTAATGTATAAAACTTTATTCTAGTCGTACTGCAGAAAGGGACATCATACCCATTTTTATCCGTATTTACAATCCCATGGTCTGTATATTTACCATCAAAAACCATATTTACCCCCTTGTTTATTTCACTATGAGTAAAACCAGGATATTATGTGGTTACCCGACGGTCATATAGTAATAGGTAAATACATAATTTATCCTAATAAATTTCACTAAATAATTAAAAAACAATATTAAAAACTAAAATATATAACCTTTGTTTCAATAATGGGCGGGTAACAAAGCGGCTACTTTTGACCTTTTGTTGAAGATATCGTTGAAAAAATCGATGAAAAATTAAACGAACATTCTTAAACCCTTCTTTTTTCTTTTTATCCTACAAAATTTCTAATTGTAATGATGGATGAAGTTAACATATTCAAAGCATTAGGAGACACAATTCGACTGAAGATACTTGAATGTGTGAGAAATGGTGAAAAATGTATCTGTGAAATCATACCTATAACTGGAAAAATATTTTTTAAACATTAACACATTGTTCAAATCTCAAGCATGAAGAAAATGAAAAAAAGTGGGATATGTCTTGTCTAATCCATATCAGACATACCCTCAGGGTATCCGCCAGGCATTTCTCCTTGTGGACTACTACCGCCTTTTGAAGCAATAACCTCATCAATTCGAAGGATCATTGTTGCTGCCTCTGATGCAGCTTGAACTTCTTGTAAACTGACACGCAACGGTTCAATGACTCTCATTTTTATCATATCTTTAATCTTTCCTTCAAAGACATTGATACCATCATATTTCTGGCCTTTGCTATGGGCATTGCGTGCTTCAAGAATCATGTCAATCGGATCAAGACCAGCGTTTCCCGCGAGTGTTTTCGGGATGATCTCCATTGCATCAGCAAATGCTTCAATAGCCATCTGTTCTCGTCCACCAACACTTGGTGCATACTCGCGAAGAGACATAGCTATTTCAATAGCTGCGGCTCCACCACCAGGAGTAATCTTCCCATCTTCAATAGCTCCTTTAACTACAGATAAGGCATCATGTACTGCTCGTGCAAGCTCATCTGAGACATGTTCGGTACTTCCACGGATCAAGATTGAAACAGCCTTCGGGTTCTTACAATGGGTAACGAAGGTCATTTTGTCATCACCAATTTTCCGTTCTTCGACGATACCTGCATTTCCAAGATCATTACTCTTCAGATCATCAAGATTAGAGATGATTTTTGCACCTGTTGCCTTTGCAAGTTTTTCAACATCGCTCTTTTTTACTCTGCGTACCGTGTAAATACTAGCTTTCGCAAGGAAATGTTGAGCGATATCATCTACACCCTTTTGACAGAAAAGAACATTTGCTCCACTACGTTTTATTTTTTCAACCATTTTCCGTATCATTAACTCTTCTTCGTCAAGAAATCCTTGCAGTTGTGTCGGATCCTGAATTTGGATTCGAGCATCAACCTCTGTTTTACGCACTTCCAATGCGACATTGATCAAAGCAATTTTCGCATTTTTAATGAGTGTTGGCATATCTTGGTGAACTCGTTCTTTATCCAATATGATACCGTCAATAATTTCAGTTTCACTGATACTGCCTCCGTGTTTCTTTTGGATTTGAATGTTATCAAGATCAACGATATTTTTCGCACCACGTTTTTCTGCAACTTTTATCACCGCATCTACAACAACTCCTGCGAGAGTATCTTTTTCAAAACTAGATGCTTTACTTGCCATGGATGTTTTTGCTATGTCTCTAAGTATTCCCACATCATCCGTTTTGATGGTAATCGCAAGCTTATGTAGAACCTCAGCAGCTTTTTTAGCAGCAAGTTGATATCCATGATTTATAACAGTTGGATGGATGCTCTTTTCAAGAAGTGTACCTGCTTCTTTAAGAAGTTCACCTGTGAGGACGACCGCTGTTGTTGTCCCATCACCACAGCTTTCATCCTGTGCCTTGGCAACTTCGACAAGCATTTTCGCTGTCGGATGTTCCACATCGATTTCTTTAAGGATTGTTGCACCATCATTTGTTATTACAACATCACCCATTGAGTCCACAAGCATTTTATCCATGCCTTTGGGGCCAAGGGTTGATTTCACAGCCTCCGATATAGCTCGGGCAGCGGTAATATTGTTTGCCTGAGCTCCTTTTCCAGTTTCTCTTGTTGTTCCTTCTCTTAGAATAATTATTGGTTGTTGTCCACTCATCATATTGATTTCACCTCCACCTAAATCATCAACAGGTTTATAGTCTACTATTTAACTATTGAGCATCCATCTTGATCCACAGTTTGTTGAACCAATTTTGTAATGCACGGTCGTCTGAAATATGATTATTCCAGGCATTTTGGATATCAGCCCTTGTGGATTCTTTGGTGAATAGATCTGAACGGCAAAACACAAGCCATCGATCCACATTCCAATTCACTTTGCAAACGCATTCTCCACATACTAAAAACCTTGTTCATAGTATAGGGTGATGATATCTCTGTAACATGCCTAATTTCTTCCCACATTCTTCACATTTAACCATCTTATTTCTCCTGAAAATATAAATTTAAGTGAAAAAAATCATACTTCCTTTTTTTGATTATCAGAATTTGACTTTCTTCTTGTTCATAGATAAACGGTTAAATGATCAATCCGATCTATTGAATAGTGTTCTTTGGTAATCATCTGCTTCTGATAATTGACGTTGTTTTCGCTTCCTCCAATCCATATCGTTTTCAAATACGGTATGTTCTGTTTCTGAATTCATTGTTTTCACTTGTCCGTTCCGAAAGTTATCGGATAATAGTAGTATGCAACGGGCAGTATATAATGTTGTGTACAAAGGCATATAAAGGTGTAAATT
>CAYPUK010000120.1:0-21515 GCA_964414035.1 uncultured Thermoplasmatales archaeon
GCACACCAAGGACATCCATCTGAAGTATAAAGCTTGATTTTTGAACTGCCTCCCGATGTTTCGGCTAATGGTTTTGCACTTAACACTTCATCAATTCTAAGTAGTGATGTAGCAGTTTCTAATGATTTTTTGATTTGATCATGAATGACTTGTTTAGATTGAACGAAATCAAGGTTCAGACCTTTGTTTTGTTGTAGCCTGTTACGTGTACTTACGTATTCGTCTATTCCATTTTTTCCTGCGTTTTCAGCTAGTGTTTTGTATAAACTTTCCATCACGTCTGCAAGAGCTTGCATGGCTATTGCTTCTTTTCCTTTCTTTTTTGGTGCTTGCTTTCTGATTTCTTCAGCGATGAACAGGTAAATCAGGCCGTTACCAGGTACGGTGCCATCACGTATTGAGGACAAGGTGTTTTTCACTGTTTTTTTCATGATTCTTTCTAAGTTTGATTGGTTTTTAGTGGGGACGCCATGCACATACACGGTGGTTTTATTTGCTTCTTGAACATCAGTTATGGTTACCATTATAGATCACCTCAAGTTCGACAGACCCCTCCAACACATTCTTCATTTTCAGAATCATCGATGACGCCAGCAAATCCCAGGTCTTCCTTTGAAAGGCTAAGCATCGGTCTTAGGGATGCACCTGTTGATTCTTGCAGTGTTTTTATATCGCTTTGTTTCACGTTTTCAAATGCAATGATTCCTTCTTCAGCGAGCATATCGGCGACACGATCGTCAATGTCTCCTTTTGAAAAAATAGCATTCACTTTGAGTTTTTTAATGATAGTTAAAAACAAGTTGAGTTGTCGTTGCTCTACTTCTGAAGTTGCCCGGTATCCGTCAATATCATTGATGGTGATTTGCATATCGTAACTTGATTTACGGGGTTTGATACTATCGACTAATGCGATGGTTGCATCATTGATTTTTTCAGGCATATCCTCTCGTTTTCTGTTATGGTCAAGTGTAAGTCCAACAAAGACTTCCGCTCCTTCGCCACTGTTGTTGGTGAGAATGTTGATATCTTTTTCTTTTGGATGTTTGAGATAAAGAATGGAATCTCTAATGGTTGATTGGATGTTTTCTTTGTCTGCAAGGGTGCCAGTGGTGCTTTGTTTGATGATGTTTTCAATGGCTTTTACATCATCTTTTTTTATGGTTTTTTTGTGTTTTTCAATGGTTTGAAGCGCAATGTCTAATGCTTCGGTATACCCTTGGATGATATGTTGTTTTTTAAGCCCTTGTTTTGTTTGAAGGTCTTGAGCTTTTTTAATTGATCGTGAAAGCAGGAGTGCTAAGGATGTTGTCCCGTCTTTGTGTTCTTTGTATTGGTGATTGATGCTTTGTCTAATGGGATTGGCTAATGGACCGAGGTTTATGGAATCGATAATATCCTTTCCAGTGGAGAGTATTTCTCCATCTGTTGTCATTTTTTCAAGCCCATTTGGTCCAAAGATTGTTTGTACTGCTTCGTTGATTGTTTTTGCTTCCTTAGTCCAAAGTTCTTTTGGATTTTTTTCTTGATAGTATTGTTGTTTAGCGAGATTAATGGATGGCATGAGTGCAGGGTATATTTGCTCTCCTATATAACGTTTGTGTAAATTAATCACACAACCGAATGTTTAGTTAAATTCGAAAAAAATATGGTTTTTCAGATGTTAACCATCATATTTACATAACCTATTTTCTCTAAGCACAAATACGTGTCATTCTTTTCCACCCTTGGGCTAACATTTCTGCCAACATATTTATGAATCATTTACATCAATCTCAAGGAAATATTATATTTGAAAAGTAGATTAGAACTCAACATCGTATGAACCATTAGAGAGGAAGCAAGAGTGACAGATCAAAAAGAAAAATTCATCTTGACATTAGATGAAGGAACCTCAAGTGCAAAAGCATTTATCTTCAACAAAAAAGGAAACGCAATCTCTTCTGTTCAATGCACCTTTGATCAATATTACCCAAAACCAGGCTGGGTAGAACAGAATCCTTTAGAGATCTGGACCGCGCAACGCAACGCCATAAAACATACTATGAACCAGGCAAATATAAAACCAGATCAAATAGAATCAATAGGTATCACAAATCAGAGAGAAACAACAGTACTTTGGGAGAAAAAAACAGGTAAACCCATCCATAACGCTATTGTTTGGCAGGACCGAAGGACCTCAGATATCATTGAATCATTTGATCAAGAAAGTAAAGATTTCATTAAAAACAGAAGTGGACTGATTCCAGATGCATATTTCTCAGCATCAAAGATACAATGGATGCTTGAACACATTCCTGATGCAAAAAAAAGAGCAAAAAACGGCGAATTGCTCTTTGGAACAATCGATTCATATCTATTGTATAAACTGACAGATGGAAGAATACATGCAACAGATCACAGCAATGCCTGTCGGACTATGCTGTACAATATAAACTCATTACAATGGGATACGGACCTTTTAGAATTATTTAAGATTCCTGCTTGCATCCTACCTGAAATTAATGATTCAAGTAGTGTTTATGGAGAAACATCTGAAAATATTTTGCGAGAAAAAATCACCATCTCAGGATGCGCTGGAGACCAACAAGCTGCTCTTTTTGGGCAAAGATGTTTTCACGAAGGAATGGTAAAAAACACTTTTGGAACAGGTAATTTTCTTTTAATGAATACCGGTTCAACACCGGTTAGATCAAAAAATCTTCTCACCACGATTGCATGGGTGATCAATGGTCATCCTTCATATGCTCTGGAGGGAAGTGTTTTTGTCACAGGGACTGCCGTTCAATGGTTAAAGGATATCGGGCTTATTGATGATATAGACTCAATTGGGCATATTGCAAGATCAGTACCTTACAACCAAGGGGTGTATTTCATTCCTGCTTTTGCAGGACTTGGTGCACCGTATTGGGATCAATATGCAAGAGGAACCATTATTGGTATTACTCAAGGAACAAAAAAAGGGATCCTGATTCGAGCTGCTTTAGAATCAATTTGTTATTTGTCTCAAGACATTTTAGAGGAAATGCAGGATGATTCAGGGATATCTATCAAAGATATCCATGTTGATGGAGGTGGAACAACAAATGAATTCCTGTTACAATATCATGCAGATATCTCAAACAAAACGATCATCAAACCATCTCAAGAGCATACAACTGCACTTGGCGCAGCGTTCTTAGCAGGATTGTCTGTGGACTATTGGGAAAACATCAATGAACTAGCTGATCTTAGTATTGCATCTTCAACCTTCAAGCCAAATATGGATAATCATACACGTGAGCGATTATATAACGGTTGGAAAAAAGCAATCATGCATTCAAAAGATTGGAAAAAGGAACTGGACCAATGTGGAACTGTATAATTCCGAAAACAAAATCTAACTATCAACATTCGTGATGAAAATATGGTAAAAAATATAGTTATCATCGGTGGAGGAATCACTGGTTGTGCTATCGCTAGAAACTTGAATAGATATAAGAATCTAAATATACATTTGGTTGAAAGAGAACCTGATGTTGGGTGGGGTGCAACAAAGGCAAACACTGGTATTATTCATCCTGGTCATGAAGATGATCCAACGCGATTTCCACTTCGCTCTCGGTTCTGCGTGAGAGGTAATGCTATTTGGAGAACATTGAGTAATGATCTTGACATTCCAACGACGTGGCCTGGAGAACTTATGATCGCTAGGGATGAACAAGAAAAAAATGAATTGAATAGATACGTACATATTGGGAAAGAAAATGGTGTGAGGGATCTAAGAGTCATCGATGATTCAGAACTACGTGATCTGGAACCTCATTGCACTGATGATGCAATAGCTGCATTATGGGCACCATCTGCTGGTCTTATTGAACCATGGGAGGCAACCATTGCGTTGATAGAGAATGCGGTAGATAATGGAGTCAAGGTTCATTTGAACTCAATGGTCTCTGATATTATCATTGAAAACAAACAAATAAGAGCAGTAGAAACAAACAATGGTACTATCTCTGCTGATATTGTTATTAATGCCGCAGGTCTTTTTGCCGATACGATTTCACGATTGGCTGATATCGATGAAGGCGTTATTCGACCAAGGAAAGGTCAATATTATCTTTTTGATGAGGATGCAACACCTAAAGTAGAGCGAATCCTTCATCATGTACCATCTCAAACAACAAAGGGTGTTTATGCAGTTACCACAGTTGAAGGGAACCTGATGCTTGGTCCAACAGCTGAAGATATGGATAATACTGAAAAAGACAATCGAGGAACCGATCAACAGGGTCTTGATTATGTTTGGGATCATGCATCAACATTACTCAAAAACTTACCACCTAAAAATAGAATAACTAAGATGTTTGCTGGTTTACGACCTGAACCGCCTAATGGTAGATACATCATCAAAGGATATGATGAACCATGGGGGTTCATCAATGTTATGGGGATTCGTTCACCAGGTCTTACTGCAGCACCTGCTATTGCAGAATATGTTATGGCTAAGATATTTCAAGAAGATTTCGACATGGTATGTACTGAGAAAGAAACATGGAATCCTTATCGAAAGAGGATACAACGTTTTTCACAATTGCCAACAGAAAAGCAAGAGGAATATATCCAAAAGGATAAGTCCTATGGAAATATCGTTTGCATGTGTAAAGAGATAACCGAAGCTGAGATCATTAGCGCGATTAAACGCATACAGAATCTAGATGGAACAGTATGTTTAGATAGCATCAAGTTTCGTACGCTTGCTATGTTTGGTTTCTGTCAAGGATCCTTTTGTAGATCAAAAATTGCTACTATTATCTCTGAACAATTGAACATACCACTTCATAAGGTTCTTCAGAATGCACCAAAGGCAGAATATGGCCTTGGAGATATCAAAGTGTTGCAAAAGGAGAATGGGGAAGATACTGATGAGTAATGATTTTGATGTTGTGGTCATTGGTGGTGGTGCTGCAGGTCTTGCAGGAGCAATAAAAGCAACTGATTTTGGGTTGCGAACAGTGATCATTGAGAATAATCAACGACTTGGAGGAATCCCTTTTCAATGTGCTCATCCAGGATTTGGTAATTTTTATTACAATGAGAATCTGACCGGTGCTGAGTATTCTGAACGGCTCATTAGTTCAATACTTGATAGAAAGATACCGTTTTTCACTAGTGCCCATGTAACAAAGATTCAACATCTTGGACCATTACAAAATATCGTAAAAATCATTTCTAAAGAAGGCATTAAAGAGATAAAGACCTCCACTATTATTTATGCGACTGGTGCACGGGAACGACATCTTTATGAAACAGGTATAAAAGGAGATAGGACTAGTGGCGTGTATACTGCTGGTGAAGCTCAAACTTTGATGGATGTCCATGGGATAATGCCTGGTAAAAACATTGTGATCATTGGATCAGGAGATATTGGCCTTATCATGGCCCGACGTTTCGCTCTTGAAGGAGCAAGAGTGGTTTGCTGCATTGAGCTTTTTCCTTATCCGGGTGGCCTGTCAAGAAACGTGGTACAATGCCTTCATGATTTTGATATTCCACTTTATACTAGTCGTATGGTCACAGAGATCAAAGGTAAAAAACGGGTGGAGAAAATAGTCACTGTAGATGTCGATGAAGAGTTACACATCATCCAAGGATCAGATCAAGAAATCAGTTGTGACACGGTAGCTCTTGCAACTGGACTTATTCCCTATACAAAAAAACTTGAGGACATTCAAGTTTCTATTGATCCGCGTACAAAAGGACCAATGGTAAATGATGTTCTTGAAACCTCGATTCCTGGAGTTTTTGCTGCTGGAAATGTGATTGCCATAAATGATTATGTCGATTATGCCTCAGATCAAGGTGAACTTGCAGCAATGGGCGCTCATCAATTTATTAAAAATAAGGGAATATCAAGATTCGATCGTATCCTGGTTGATCTGAAAGGTAACGGCCGACTTATTGTACCACAATACATCTCTGGAAATCGAGATGTTACTTTCTATTTGCGGGTGAATAGACCACGGCCACGATCAACTATTCATATCAAAGAATTAGAAAAAACGATTAAAAAACAAGGTGTTACTCCTAGTGAGATGATAAAAATCTCATTAAAAAAAGAAGAACTCCAACATGTAAAAGATAAACTAACCGTGGAGATAAAATAATGAGTGAGGAGAAAACAGTTACCTGTATCATGTGTCCTCTTGGATGTAAGATACGAATAAAGAAAAATGGGGAAACAGTGGAAATTAAGGGTGCAGGATGCGAACATGGAAAGGAATATGCCTTGCAAGAGATCACTGCTCCCTCTCGTATCATCATGAGTGCTCTTCCTTGTAAGAATAGTGATATTAGAACGGTTACTGTTAAGACAAGTCAACCAGTGCCAAAAGAAAAAACTCGAACTGTGATGAAACTCCTATCAACTATCGAAGTGACCGCCCCAATTCATGTTGGAGATATCATAGTGAAGAATATTGGAGATTTGCATATTGATATCATTGCTACAAGAAACGCTAAAAGGTCTTAATGTCTTTTTATCCAGTCAACGATGGTGGTATGAAATGCTTCACCCCATTCAGGATCCTCAAATACTTCGTGATACGCTCCTTTGAATTCTTTTAACTCTTTATCCTTACTTTGAATCTTTGTCATGAATCGTTTTGCACCATGAATTGGTGTAACCTTATCAGCTGATCCCACTAATACAAGGATCGGTGCTTTTAATGATCCTGCTTCTTTAAGTCCTTTTTTCATATTGGAAAAAAGCGTCTTTGTAAGGGAACCAGATATCCGATCATGGACGAGGGGATCATCAATGTAGCGTTGAACTGCATCCTTATCCCTTGAAAGATCATGAGGGTTCAACCTATTGTTAGTAGTTAAACTTGGAAAAAGGAATCCGGCGATTTGGGCAAAAAAGACATGAAACGATGTGATATTATCTGCATGGGCTAATGGTGGGGAGGATACAACGATTCCTTTGATGGAATCAGGATATTTTTCAGCATATCGGATGCTAGTGATTGCTCCAAGACTATGTCCAAAGAGAAATGGTTTCTCACCAATTTCTTCTCTTAATTCCTTTATTATTTTGATTCCTTCATCAATTGATGAATGTCCTCTTTTTCCATCACTTATACCATGCCCTGGCCAGTCGAAGGCGTAAACAGCATATCCTTCTTTGTTAAGCATTGAGATTAGTTTATGATATCGTTTGCTATGCTCGCCAAGGCCATGAATAACAATAACCCAACCCTTGGACGGCGTTCCGAATTTCTCCTTATAAAACATGGTGAAAACTAAGATAAGAACAATATGATAGCATTTAAATTTTATCTATAAATAAAAAAACTGAAATGGTTTTTCAGCAATTCCATTCAACGAAAATTGAATAAAACAATTCGTTGGCATGGTTGATTCTAGGGTAGTCCAGGAGATTTCTACGTCATGTTTATCCTTATTTTTTGCTTTCACAGTGAGCGATGCCTTTCCGAATAAGAATGTGACAACTTAACACTCGTTCCAAAACGAATATAATCCCTGCCGATCACTATCAGCCTTATTACCCCATTCTACAAAAATCATAGTTTTCACCATCCATGGCACAAACCCTTTCACTAACTCTTTTCAGTTTTCTTGACATCAACTTTTTTCAATTCTTGCTGCATAATCTATGTTCAATATTAGCCGAATGAACCCGTTCTAACGTTAACATTATAAAAGGGACCAAGCTAAGAAAAGAATAACCATATTTTTTTAAAAAGTGTTAAAGAGTGATCATTTCCCATCCAATGTTTCTTTCATGTGCTCGTACCATTCATCTATACAGGATCTCATTTCATTTTTCACATGAGTAAGTTCGTTACATGAATACACATGGTAATATCCTCCCTTGGTCAGTGTTTTTGTTTTTTTGATGCAAAGTCCGCTTTTTGATAATCGTTGTAAGGATCGATAGATAGTACTTCGTTCTTTATTCAGTTTTTTTGCAACGTGTTCCACATCGCATTTACCATCGTTTTTTACCACTTGATAGACTTCGACGTCGGAGTGATTAAGATCTGAAACACAATTGAGAATGTCTAGACAGGAAGGTTTTTTGTTTTTCTTTTGTGTTTTCATCAAGGATCAAAATTATATATGTTTTTCATTCTTTATAATGGTTGTGTATAAAAATTGCACAAACAATATAAGTTGTAACTTGATTTCAATATTGGTGAAACTGTATGGAATCTTGTGAAAAGGTAGTTGAACAAATAAAAAAGTTAGAAGAGGCAAATAAAAACTATTTGGAATCCCAGAAAAAAATGATAGATGATATCACTAAAAAACAGGATTTCTGTGACAGCAGAGATCTTTCTATGGATCACTACAAAGAATTTCTCGATGAACTTTATACCTTGTTTTCAATGGTTTAAGATATCATTTCTTCTTCTAATTTTTTTAAAGTAACATACATATGAAAATGTATTTACATAGCAATGAATAAAAAGATTCATATATTATAACTTTCTTTTACATATTAAAGATGATGATAGTATGACAGACCGACTCATCAACATCATGGTATCAACCTTTGATCTAACTCGAACCGATGCAGAGATACTACAAGCACTCATCCAACAAAAAAGTGGAATGCTTATTTCAGATCTCGTAGAAACCATAAAAAGATCAGAACGAACCATCAGACAACGAATATCCACACTGCTTGACCAAGGCATCTTACAAAAAGAAATAGAAGTTCTTAAAAACAAACGACTTGCCTACCGATATAACATTAAATCCAAAGAAAAACTGATTGCAAAAGCAAAAAAACACTTACTCAATAAAGTTGGAGAACTCAATGAATTAGACTAAAACATCTGTTTTCACAGTCATCATCATATGCAAAAATAAGGGAGTGAATCTATGGATACAGTAACCACCCTGCAAACATTGCGGGCCACCATAGGAAATCCTGCATCCAGAGCTATTATCAAGGAATTATCTCACTTCTGTCCAACCTGTCAAAAAAATCGCATCGAAGTCGCATTAGAGATCTATACTGGACAGCGAACAGATGCTTGTCTCAAATGCAAGCTCGCAGAAAAAACTCTTGCTCCATTGATTTCACAGGGAGCAAAAGCCTTTGGTGTGTCAAAACAAGAAATGAAAGAAAAATTTTCAAATGCTTCATGGAGAAAAGCACTTGCAAATGTGATCAATGGCATCGGTAATTTTGGTATTAGAAAACCGTTCGTACCAGGTTCTCCGTTTCTGATTGTTTGGGATGTCAATTATGCCTGCAACCTAAACTGTAAACATTGTTATGCAAGTGCAGGAAAAAAACTTGCTGATGAACTAACCACTGAAGAAGCAAAACAAGTCATTGATCAACTTGACAAAGCATCTGTTCCGATCATTGCGTTTTCAGGGGGTGAACCATTAGTTAGACCAGATATTTTCGAACTTACAAAATATGCTCACGACAAAGGTATCTACGTGGCTATTGCAACTAATGGAACGTTGATCAGTAAGAAAAAAGCTAGAGAAATGAAACACGCAGGTATTAAATTCGTTCAAATAAGCCTGGATGGAAGTAAGAAAGAAACTCATGATGCATTTAGGGGAATCGAGGGGGTATTTGACAAAGCGATCCAAGGAATTAAAAATGCAGTCGCTGAGGATTTTTTCGTAAATGTTGCAACTACAGCAACCCAATATAATCATCAAGAAATACCAGATATCATTGAATTGTGCAAGCATCTTCATGTGAAATGGTTCATGATGTATAATTTTGTTCCAACTGGAAGAGGAGAATTCATTGCAAATAATGATTTAACTCCTGAACAACGTGAAGATCTCTTAACCATGCTTTGGAACAAACTTCAAACAGAAAAGGAAATCAATGTACTCTCAACCGCTCCTCAATTCGCACGAGTTGCAATTCAACAAGAAAAATCAAATGATCACAGGGTGATCCCCACTCATTTTTACAATCCTGAATTTTCTGAGAAACTTGTTAATCTTGCTGAGTTCATTGGAGGATGTGGTGCGGGTAGATTTTATATGGCCATCCGACCAAATGGAAACATTGAACC
This sequence comes from uncultured Thermoplasmatales archaeon, assembly GCA_964414035.1. Taxonomy (GTDB): domain Archaea; phylum Thermoplasmatota; class E2; order DHVEG-1; family DHVEG-1; genus EX4572-165. The sequence goes on from CAYPUK010000120.1 coordinate 10,062, forward strand.
CTGTGTTTTTTTTCCACTCCCTCTTGGAAATATGAAAACAGATGATTTTGAAACTTTGTGGCAAACGCATCCCGATCTTAAAAAACTCCGCAACAAGGATTTAGAAACGGGAAATTGCGGTAATTGTGAATATAGATATTACTGTGGTGGATGCCGAGCAAGATCTTATGGATATTTGCATGATTATCTTGGAGAAGACTTAGGATGTGTGTACAATAAAAAGACCTATGAAGATTATATCCGATCAGTGAAATAATCTATCACTTCAGTCCATAAAAACACTAATGGATTGAAAAAATTTTGAATCTATCATAACCATAAAAAAGGAGGGATGACATACAGGGTATGAATTCAATGGGTTGGTGATACTTGTTGGAACCACATTCAGAAGAAGAATTACAATATTTACGTTACCTCATTAGAAAATATGTGCCAGGCCTAAAGAGTCAAGGAAGGGAAATGCCAACAGTGATGTTTAGAGAACAATTTACTGATCAGGAACAATGAATGTTATTTTGAAGAGACAGATGTCATTTTAGCATTTTGATAAAATGCGCTAAAATCTTTAATAACAGTAAGAAACAAAGTATAACTTAGCAAATCCTTGGTGGAGGCAGCTCATACCATGTTAATACCAGGTTCAGATGAAGAAAAACAATATCTCGAATACTTGCTCAATAAACATAAGAAAAAAGGTAAAGATAATCAGTCTTCAGACTCTGTGGATTTGGAAGAAGATTCAGATTTTTGATTTTTTGTGATTATTTTTTGAATAACAGTGATAATTTCATATAATGATGAATATCCATCAGAAAATACGTGATTATATCTGTTTAATCCAAAAAACTTCATCTTCATTTTCTCAGCAAATATTTTATCAGAAACGCGATCCCCAATGTAAAAAAAGGTGTTTGCAGAAAGATTTGGTGCTAATTTTTTCCAGAGTAACGGATGTGGTTTTAATCGAAAGATATCTTCATACTTAGCACTTCTTCCAACTCCTGCAGTAAACATGTGTTTAAGATTAAAATGAATGAGAAAATCATCGACTACTTCTTGAGGACTATTACTTAAGATTGCCCGTTCAGTTGTTTTTGGAAATGATGAAATACTTGCTACATCTGGAAATGGTTGAATTTGATCTGAATTGATAGCTTCTCGTTTCCGTTTTGTGTAATAATGATTACGTATTCTCCATAATTCTTTGACATCAACTTGAAAATAAGATGCAATCTCAGGAAATTTCGAAAGATTCTTTCCATCAAGCATGGAAATATTTTCTTCAGTTGTTTCAATGTTAAATGCTTGTAAGGTATCAATCAATGCTTGTTTCATCCAAGTCATATCCGATTCAGAATCAAGGAGTACGCCGTCGAGATCAAAAATGATGGCAAAAGTATTATCTGTCATACGAGTTCAGCCAATTGTTTTTTTCATGACGTATTTATTATTTGTTTCTTATGTGTTCCTATTCATCCTTTTGCAACCCACTGTTTGCTATAGGTTTAACTGTAATCCTACGCCACAATCAAATGCGTTCTCGGAAAACAAATCTTTGATTTCCTTTTTAAATGCCGTGCAGTGACAAGGATAAATAAAATCTAGGGGTTTTAAGAGATCAAAATCTGCAAATCCATGAAAACCTCCGATAATACCAATAACTTTTCCTTGTTTTTTTGCTGCTTTTAAAATGTTTCCAACACCGGGATGAGAACAACCGGTTAACACCACTAGTCCTTTTTTTGTTTCTATAAGAAGAGATTGCTCATCAACAGGACTCCCAGAGAGTCTTCCTGTTGAGATGATATATGGCGTAATCTGAATGGGTTCACTTACTTTTTTTTCAACGATAGTTGAACCCAATCCAACTGGTTCCAATCGATAGATCGTAGGATTAGTAAGATGTTTGAGAAGTTGAGGTAAACCTCCATTATGATCGTAGTGTTCATGGGAGATGACCACAGTATCAATACTTGAGGGATTTATATTAAGCAATTTCATATTTTCTAGTAATATATTTCCATTAGTACCCGTATCAAAAAGTATGGTTTTTTCTTCTGTTTCGATAAGGCAAGAAAAACCATGGTCTGAAGTACCTGGGTTATCCTTGTAGATCTCATTATCATAAACAATAGTCAATTTCATATTTTTTCCTCCTTTCTTTTATCTGATACTATTTTCCTCTTTTTTTATTGATGCGACCATTCATTTCAAACGGTGGTCAAGTGAGCCATCTGGAAGCATCCAATCTTCATGGTATTCATTTTTTTCTTCTTTTTGATATCGAATGCAGGATTCCCAGTCACCAAAACAATAGAGTTCTCTCCATTTTTTGTCTAAGAATCCTTGTTCGTAATAATATTTCATTGGGCAGACTGAAGCCCATTTACAAGGGTGAGAAAACACGGATAGTTTCTGGTAATTTCGTTCTAATATTGGTTGTAAAGATTCATCGTGAAGTGGTGCTGCGGGATGTTGCACTGGATATATTTTTTGTTCTTTGAGGTAGAGAAGGGATCCATATAATTTGTAGAACTCATGTTTTGATGGTATTTTTTGATCATATTTTTGTAAAAGGTATCGTGTTGCATAATGACCCATGGGGATGAGAAATGCAGGTTTTATAATATCAATTTCTTGGTCTAAATACGGGTGGCATGTTTCGATTTCTTCAGCTTTAGGCTTTCGATTTTTTGGAAGATGACATTTGATCAGATTGGTCATGTATATTTGATCACGTGATACCTCTGCGATAGTTAAAAGGTTATCAAGAACTTTCCCTGATGGTCCTAGAAACATGGTTCCTTTTTCATCTTCAACTTCACCTGGTGCTTGAGCGATTAGAAATAATTGTGCATTTGGATTTCCTTCTCCGGGTAATGCATGGTTTCGAGTATCTGCTAATCTGCATCGTTGACAGGTTTGGATTTGTTTCTTTAACTGATTGAGTTGTTGTTTTTTATCCATCTCTTTAGGATACTCCTTAGATTATCATGGTTTTTAGTTTTTTTATTCGATATGGATATGATGTTGTTTGAGTTTGATCCATACGCGTTCATCGATTCCAATGAGGTTGCCGCAACTGCAGCGAACATATTTTCCATCTTTGATACTGTTATCTTTAAGGATTCTTTTTTTCCAGCAATGCCACACTCTTCCTTTACCGATTTTAACGTATGAAAAGATTTCTTTTCCGCATTGATTACATTGAATGGAAAGTGTTTTCCTCCTCATAGTGTAAAATGAACGGAGATTACAATATTAAAACATTGGTAAAATATGAATGAAAAATGGTGTTTTTTTTTAGGAGTATTTATCAAGATATTTGTTGATGACGTCTTTGAGTTCACCAACTGATTGAGCACCAGTTGCACTGGCTATTTTTTCTCCGTAACGGAAGATGCCGAAGTGAGGTAGGCCGCGGATATTGTATTTTTTTGCAATTTCTTTTTCTTTTTCAGTATTCAATCTGCCGAAGGCTACTTTTCCTTGGTAGATTCGTTCTAATCGGCGGAGTCGGGGAAGCATGGTTTTACATGGTTTGCACCAGGGAGCCCAAAAATCAATGATGGTCAGCGGATATTTATCGGTGAATTCATCAAAGGTTTCTTTGCTAAGTTCTTCAACGTGTTTTGGCCAATCTGATTTTTTTAAAGGAGGACGGTCTGATTCGCTTTTCTTGGTGAGTTTATCAAAGAGTTTTATCATGTTTTCACAATTCCTGTGTTTTTGGATTTCTTTGTATTAGGTTTTTTGTAGTTATCAGTTGTTTATGGATTTCATCCTTTATAACGATTGTGCATAATATTTACACAACCAAAACTGCTTTTCAACGTTTAAATCAGTAAAAAAATACTCTAACGTTTAGTTTCTATATGGAATCACACAGATAAACTGTAAAAGTTCACTACCAGTATTCACAAACTGATGCCATTCCATTGCTGGAACAAAGATAACATCACCTTGTTTAAACGCATCCTTATTTTCCTTATCTCGAAGTTCTCCAGATCCAGATACAATAAAGACTTCATGTTCCCAATCATGCTGATGCAATGGAGTACACCCACCAGGTTCAACGTCAAACAACCGCATCGTAAAATTCTTAGCTCCATCCTTTTTAGTGATCAACCAACGAATCTTTGCTTCTTTTGCTCCTTCAACATCAACATCTTCAGCTTTCACATCAGTGTAATGAACATGTTTCATCATGATTCAACTCAAAAGAAAAGATAATCCTCTTATTTTTATGATTTATGGTTCCTCATCTGACAATTCTAATAATTGAGATAATGATTCCCATGCTTGATTAATCGATGAAGTAACATTGCCCTTATCATATTCAGGAATTGCTTTTTCTTCAATCATCGCTTTTGTCACCAAGGTATCATACGGAATTGAACCTAACAATGGAATATCATGATTTTCACAGAATGATTTGATCTCATCTGTTTTCTTTGGATTAATATCCCTTTTATTAATGATCACTGCTTGTGGGATTTCAAAATGATTTGCTACATCAATAATGCGCTTTAGATCATGAATCCCAGAAAACGTTGGCTCTGTGACAATCACTACTAAGTCAACACCAGTAATCGCACTGATCACTGGGCAACCAATACCCGGTGGACCATCGATTAACACTACATCTTTTTCTTTTTGTTGGGCAACGTCCTCAGCATGATGACGTACTTCAGTAACCAGTTTTCCCGATGATTCCTCAGCGGTGTTCAACCGAGCATGAACCATAGGACCAAACCGGGTTTCAGATTCAAACAACAACCCCGAATCTCGTTGGATCATTGTTGCTGCATCAACCGGACACACGAGTTCACACACTCCACACCCTTCACATGCTTCATATTTCACCGTGATCTCATCAGTGATAGCATCGAACTGACAGTGATTAACACACTCCATGCATTTGATACATTTTTCTTCATCGATGCTAGCAACCGGAAGTCCATGAAATCCAACTGTTTTTTTTACAACGGGTTTTAAAATCAAATGTAAATCCGCTGCATCAACATCACAATCCGCTATTACTGCATGCCGAGCTAACGCAGCAAACGCTGCCGTAATCGTTGTTTTTCCTGTGCCTCCTTTACCACTAATGATGGTTACTTGTTTCATGAAGAAACCTCCTGCTTAATCCGATCTAATAATTCTTGAAACTGCTGTTTTAAATCAGGCATATGAGTAACAAAGGGTTCTCCATCTGAATACAATGAAGCGATACGGGTGTCATGCGGGATTTTTAGTAAAACGGGAATGTCTTCTTGTTGACAATATAGTTCAACTCGTTTATCTCCAATACCATCTCGGTTGATGACCACGCCAAAAGAAAGTTTCATTTTTCTAACGACTTCAACAGCAAGTTTTAGATCATGAAGACCAAATGGAGTTGGTTCAGTCACGAGGATAACATAATCTGCATCCTCAATTGATTCCATCACCGGACAAGAGGTTCCAGGAGGCGCATCAATGATCACGGTTTTATCAGGGTTAATTTCTCTTTTCACTGCTTTAATCACTGGTATCGCTTGGCTTTCCCCAAGATTCAAATCACCTTCCACAACAGAAACACCATCTTGTTCACCTCTGCGAAGCATGCCCACTTCTCGATTCCGCCAACCCACGGCATCAACTGGACACACAAGTTCACATCCTTTACAAGAATGACACAGATCAGCAAACACCAGCACATTATCAGGAACTACGGCAAGTGCATTATACGCACAAAACTTACTGCATTCTCCACAATACGTACAGCGATCCTTATTGATCTCAGGAACAGGCACAGTTACTTTTCTTTCCTCTGAAAACTTGGTATGTAAAAACAAGTTTGCATTCGGTTCTTCAACATCAGCATCTAACAACTGTGCATCATCTGCACTTAATGCTAGATTAACCGCCACAGTTGTTTTCCCCGTACCTCCTTTTCCACTAGCGATAGCAATCTTCATTGTTTCACCTTCAACACCATAGTACCAACATCAATTCCAATGTTAGATGCAACTAGCGGGCATTTGACCATTAACAAAAAAAAGATTTCTCGGTTAATTTCACTGAGGGATTCATAATTTCCTTGCCCTTTGGATATCACTAGATCTGCATCATGGATTAACTCTTGTAGCTCAGTGGACATGTTTGAAAGGACTAAACCTGGCGCTGAATAAGTAGCATCTTTATCACCTGCGATGATATCTGCATATGCATCTATACCAGCATATACTGCATCATCTGCTGTTGCATCATTAATAATCGGATACTGTTTCACAACATAGGTGATATGCCGTTTTTCATGGTTTAATTGTTCAATAAGCAATCGATCAAAAAAGATTTCACCAGTGTTATCAGCTAAATACACGATTGTTTTTGCATTGTTAACACGTTGTTTAAATGAATTATATCCAGTATCATCAAATGGTTTATGTGCAATATTATCTATCATATCTTTGACATTCATTCGATTCATAGTCCCAAAATCAATCACGTTACCAATGATTGCTAGTTTTGCAGCCATTAACAATGGGTCATCGCTTTGATCAACCATTTTTTTTAACGTTGGATACTGATCTTTTGCATGTTGATTTGCTTCATGTTTCACTTTTTCATATGGATCAGTATTACCCGTAACTGTTCGAATGATATGATGAACATGTTGTGATATTTCTGGTGGTGAATTGGTAAAATCAATGGTTTGTAAATGCTCCATGACCTTTTTCATTACTTCTTCATGTTTTTTTTCATCACTAGTTGCCATGCGTGCGGCTTCAAGTGATTGATGTAAAAAACAAGGGATACAATCAAGATGAGTCTGCATATCTACTTATGCCTCCTATGGTTATTCAAATAAAAATGAAATAATGAGATTAGTGATGATGGTGATGTCCACCAAAGGTGTGTTCCTGACAACCATCAGCCATAGTTGCCTGTTGTAAAGTTCCTTGTTTATAAGCCGTGACTGCATCACGGACTTTTCCTGATGCTCCAACGTAAACATCAATACCTATTTGTTCGAAAAGATTAATGGCTCGTCTACCTAGACCAGAACAAAGCATCACACACACTCCTTCTTTTTTTAAGAGTTCAGGTGGTTCAACGGTTCCGCCCATGTGATGACTGGTATTAGGAATGACATTAACATCATCAGTTTCTAGATCAACGATGGTATAATGAGTTACTCGACCGAAGTGTTGACCGACTTGTTCATCTAAGCCTTTTTCTCCCATTGATGGAATTCCAACTTTCATAATAATCACTTTTTATCTTCGACGACCACGGCCGCCGCCCATGCCCTGATGAGAGCCAACCGTAGACATATCCGTTTCTTCTAATGATCCATTTTTGAATGCATCAACTGCATCTTTCACAGTCCCTGTTGCACCAGTAAAGATTTTTACATTCGCTGCTTTTAATGTTTGAAATGCATTAGGGCCAACTGCTCCAGTGATAACCGCATCTACTTTTTCATTGGCAACGGTTTGCGCAGCTTGTACACCTGCTCCGCCCATCGCATTTTTTTGATCGTTTTCTAATGCGTTAAATTCAAGCGTTTCAGAATCAACAGTGATAAAGTATTGACATCGTCCAAAACGAGGATCAACTGGTGCGTTAAGATCCTTTTCTGTTGCAGTTACAATTATTTTCATAATAGTCACTATGAAGTGGCCGAATTCATCTCTCTTTAATAACTATTACCATTAACAGGCGTTATTTACGCTCGGGTCATGGGAGCACCACATTTCGGGCATTTCCGATGATAACACGGAGTGCCAAGTTGATGCGGTTCGGTATGACCACAATTAGGGCATCGGCATCGTCCACCCGGACCTTCCGCAGTGCCGCCACCTCGACCTAAACCACGCCCAGCACCTCGGCCTTGGCCATATCCTTGCCCCTGACCCACGACGGGCCCTGTTCCATCTCCACCAGGCATATTATTCTTTTTCCTCCTGTTCTTTAATACTTTTTTTCACATTCTCAGCAATCTTTTCAAATGAAGTAGTCAACGTTGAATCTTTTATCATAGTCGTTGTTCCACTATCTCCAGTTTCAACAATAGTAGGATCAAGCGGAATGTCTCCAAGGAAAGAAAGATTAAAGTCTTCAGCTGCTTTTTTTCCACCACCCGTCTTGAAAATATCTACTTTTTTACCACAATGTGGACAGGTAAATCCGCTCATATTTTCAATGATACCAACCACTGGAATCTTTAATTTATTGACAAACGTGATTGATTTACGAACACTAACTAGGGCAACATCTTGAGGAGTGGTAACAATGATAGCACCTGTTATTTTTGGAATGATTTGGGCGATACTTAATGGTTCATCACCGGTTCCAGGTGGCAGATCAATAATCAAATAATCAAGTTGACCCCAGTTGAAATCACCGATGAGCTGTCTAATTGCACCCATTTTCATTGGTCCGCGCCAAATAATTGCTTCATCCTGATTTTTGATGAGAAATCCCATGGAAAGCACTTTTAGATTCTCTGTAGCTTGAACTGGTTTTAATCCATCAGATGATTGCATGATATGGGTATTTTCAAGACCAAGCATGGTTGGAATAGTTGGTCCATGCATATCGCTATCTAAAAGCCCAACTTTATGGCCTTGTTGAGCAAGGGTGAGTGCTAAATTAGTTGACACCGTACTTTTTCCCACACCACCTTTACCACTTAATACCACGATGACTTGCTTAATCTGACTAAGGTTTTTCTTAATTGCTTCTTGTTGTTTTTTTCGTTCTTCCATCTGTTTTTGTTGCATACCTGTAACTTCTCCATTTGATGATAATTAAATCTAATATTAAAAAATGGTAAAGAAACCCCCGTAATAATTTTTATGGGGTCTCTTCTTCGTTTTTCTTTCCAAGTTCTTCTAACCTGCTTTTAATACTTTTCAGTTCGTTTTCTAAGCTTTTGACCATATCTTGCAAGTAATGTTTTTCGTCTTCTTTGTTAAGATTCTGATATGGTTCAGCAGGATATCGGTTTGGATAATATCGATCATCTGGATAATATCCTCGACCACGTCCCCAACCGTAACCTCGTCCAAAACCACGACCGAATCCTCTACCGGGTCCTCTTCCAAATCCTCGTCCGTAACCTTGGCCACCACGAGGAATTCCTTTGGTATATCCTGGGCTGTCATATCCGCTGCAGTAGCCTAAACTTCTTCCACTTCGTGGACCATATCCTTCTGGTCCTGTTCTATCTCCACTTGGCATATTTTTTATTCACCTCCAAATTGATTTCTAATTTTATAGTCTCTACCTGCAACGCAGATGGGATGACCATGAATGAGTGCATGAGCAACCTTTCGTCGGGCTTTATGAAGATCGTTCCACAATGTTTTTCTGGAAACTCCCATATGAGCTGCTGCTTCTTGTTGAGTCATGTTTTCTAAATCGATGAGTCTGAGTATTTCGATTTCAACAGGTGTAAGACACACAGAGTTAGGTTGCAACGTTTGGCTTTGTTCAGGTTGATGGTATTCAGGGAGTTGATCGATCCATCGTTTCCCACGATTTCGTCCTCGTCGGCCATGTCTACGTCCAGGCATAAGCACGTTTCACAATTAATACACTTATGAGACGTAATATAAAAAGTTTTTGCATAGTTTTTATATATTATAAATTTTACACATTGAAAAATATTCACATATGATATTGCAACAAATGAAATAGTTGGGGATACTCATTAAAGAATCGTAAAATTATCGAGTCAAACACAGCATTCTTAATCTTTGGCATACTTACCTGTAGTGTTGCCCAGTTACTCTCAGATCCCTCAGAATCCATAGATTTGGCTTTAACCGTGTATGATCCTCGTTCGGACCAAGAATGCGATAACTCAATACTGGTTCCAGACGAATATGGTCCTTGCCAACCGGAATCAGAACTGTCATCCCAATCAACGAAAAAGGAGATCATATCATTATCTGGATCAGTTCCACTGATCGTATACGTATAGGTTTCACCAATTTTTCCATTAGTGTCGCCTTGTATGGTTGGTTGATCCGGTGGATTATTCACGTCACCGGGTCCAAAAGCATGTAGGTAACCATAGGACTCATAAGGATGTTCAGTTTGCTTTGATGATGAACCGATGTATAATATACCATTTTCATTGATGCATGGTGAGGAATCTACCCATTTATTGGCAATACGATGTCGCCACCGTAGGGTTCCATCTGGGTTCACCGCGATGATGTCGCCACCACTGGTCCCACCGATATTCGTTCCAACATAAATGATGCCATCAGCAGATATCGCTGGGGAAGATTGGAAAATATCCTGATTTGAGCCGGGATCAAATGTCCATTTCAGTGTTCCCTCTGGATTCACTGCATAGAGTTTATCATCACCGACATAAATCGTACCATCCGGACCAATGGATGGATTCGTTTCCGTTCCATATTTTAATTTATATCTCCATTTCAGCGTTCCATCAAGGTTTAATGCATAGAGATAATCATCATAAGAGCCTACATAAATCGCACCATCTTCAGCAATGGATGGTGGTCCTTTGATGTAATGATCGGTTTTATAACGCCATTGCAATGTTCCATTTGGATTCAATGCATATAAATACGTATCGCCCGAACCAATGTAGATCGTACCATCATCAGCGATAGCAGGATCACTGGTGATCTTGTAATCTGTTCTATACTGCCATTTCACTGTTCCATCTGGATTAATAGCATAAATCTTATTTCCCATGGTTCCCGTATAAATCGTTCCGTCATCACCGATTGCTGGAGAAGAGGAAGTTGTTCCAATTTCAACCTTCCAGTTCAATGTCCCATCATGATTTAATGCATACAAATGATGATCCCAGGAACCAAAATAAATCGTGCCATCTGCTCCAATAGCAGGTGTAGATGTAATACTGCTCCCATAATCGAAATCATCAAACTTCCATTTTAAATTTCCATCTGAATTCAAAGCATAAAAAGTATTCCAATTATTCCCAAAATAGATTGTTCCATCGCTATCAATAACAGGACCGCCTTGAATCCAACTATTTGTTCTGAATTTCCAAAGTTCTGCTCCATTATTCTCCAATGTACTATACGGACTCAGACCAGTATGACGATTATCATGACATTTCATCGGCCATGGCGTATCCTTCGGATCAAACAAAGAACCATTAACCAAGTTATCCACATTATATGAATTCAAGGACCACGCCTCTTGATTTTTCACGGTTGATTCCTCAGAATGAACCAAAGTATCTCCAGAACTCATCAAGGGTTCTTGGAATTGCTGAAGCATCAACTGAGATTTACCATTCATGGAATCAACTGAATCTGAATAACAAAAAAACTCAATATTACGCCTAATTTCCTCATCAACCTGAGAAAAAACAGCTTCATCAGAAACCACCAAAGAAGAAAAACTCATTAGTAATAAAATTAAGACAACACCAAAACAACCCATACATTT
>CAYPUK010000121.1:0-2191 GCA_964414035.1 uncultured Thermoplasmatales archaeon
GGTTACAATTCCAGTTACTCAACGATTATGGATAGTTACAGAGAACACTTCGTTAAAAACAGCAAATGATTGGCATCAAGCAATGCTAAATTTTACAGGATCCAAAGCAACGGAATACGATCCAATAAAAAATAAATCTTTGGCAAATGAATTGCTAAGATCAACATGGAACCAATCTCAAAATGCTTATTATCACGATCCATTGATCTGGAATGAAAACAAGTATATTAGATTGGAAAAATGTATTCTTTATCAAGAAAATGAAATTGATGAAATCATATCAGTTAATCCAATGACTGAATTTATCATTATTCAACAGATTTAATCATCAATTAGTCCTGTTTTGTTCTTTGTTCGATTTGTTTTTTAATCAAAACCACAGCCATTGATGCTAATCCACTTATGATAAAGAACAATAAAATCGGATGTGATTCTAACACATATAACAATGTGGCAGTAATAGTTGCAACCGTCGCAATCAAAAACAATGCAGTATCTGGAGAAGATGATTTCATATTTTTTATGTCTTTTATATCTTTTGAGATTGTATCAAAATAGTCTCTCATTTCATAATTTGTGATTCCTTTCATATGGTCACCTAAATGAATGCCCGTTAAACTAAGATATTAAATCTTACATTTTTTATTGTTTATATGTTTAAAAATATTTTGATGCTTTAAGATAAAAAAACAGACATACATTTTAGCCAAAAAAAGATTCACTTTTTTATTGACATATATCTTAACATATTCGATAATTATTCATTAAAAATACGCAAATAATGTATTTAATAAACAAAAGTTACAAATAAATATAAAAAGATTTATATATTGGTAAAGCTAAGCATAATAGTGTGGGTTTTTTGGTTTGTCCCCTAAGATGACATCTGATAAAAAATACAAACGTATGGATGGAGGAAGCAACCCACATACTTCCTTCATTTATGTCCCCTGTCTAATTTGTACTTATTTTACTGAAAAATTGCGTAACAACCAATCCTTCATCTCAATTGCTTCCTGCACATGTTGTTCTTTAATCATACTATTCTCAATTAAAGCAATCGCATAAGCAATACGAAGAAGAGAAAATTCAAGACTACGATAACTAACCCATTCAATATTAGCATCTGTTTTCAAAATATAATCCTTAATCGCATCCTTTATTAATCCTTCATGAGATGAATCAACTCGAGTAACATTATTTCGAGCCCATTGAATATAACCTCGTACAACAGCTGAATAATCTTTACCTCCTTTCCCCATGAAACTATCAATGATATCTGAAACAAACTCCGCTCGCTGATCCCGTTGTATTCGATGAACTTGAATAGGAAAATCAAAACGATCAAGCAACGGATGCTGAATCTTTGACAAATTATTACACGATGCCATGATACGAACCTCAGCTTGAAATTTTTGACTCTGTTTTCCCTTAGTAATGGTATATGATCCTTCCTCCATACATTGTAGCAATCCATTTTGATCTGTTGGTTTCATTTTATCAAGTTCATCAACTAACAACACATTTCCTGAATATCGGGAAAGCAACCCTGGCGTAATCGTTTTTCCTCTTGCATCACCAACAAGTCCAATCTTTGATGTCAACTCAGAATTAATTAACTTACCGTTCATCTTTTGCTGCCACCAAGATAAAAACTCAGTTTTTCCAGATCCCGGTTCCCCATACAATAACAAATGAAGTCTCATTCGTATATGCGCCTGATCATTTGTCACTGCCATTAACAATGCACATTTACGAATCATATCCCATTGAGAACCAACAAGATATGGACAAATATGTTTAGATAAAAAATCAACCGGATTTTCCTTTGAAATAATCTTAAAATAATCCTCAACAGTCATCTTTGATTCATCAGAAGATGTTTTCTTTTTTCCAAATAAGTTCATAATCAAGCCACTACAGCAAATAAGTAAAAGAATTATATACTTAACTTAACAAAGCATTATCCAAATTCATTAATTTTAATTTCAACATTTTTTGAGTAAAGATTCAATTAGAAAACCGGAATCGAAAAAAACAAATATTTCATTTTTATGAATTTATAAGAATGAGGCCCGGAGCGGGATTTGAACCCGCCACAGAGGATCCACAGTCCCATATGTTGCCAGGCTACACTATCCGGGCCAATGTGTAAGATTGTGGAGCATGGGAATAGTGAGGAAATATTTAA
>CAYPUK010000122.1:0-2901 GCA_964414035.1 uncultured Thermoplasmatales archaeon
GGTTACAATTCCAGTTACTCAACGATTATGGATAGTTACAGAGAACACTTCGTTAAAAACAGCAAATGATTGGCATCAAGCAATGCTAAATTTTACAGGTTCTAAAGGAACAAAATGTGATCCAATAAAAAATAAATCTTTAGCAAATGAATTGATAAGATCAACATGGAACCAATCTCAACATGTTTATTATCACTCTCCATTGATCTGGAATGAAAACAAGTATATCACATTGGAAAAATGTATTCTTTATCAAGAAAATGAAATTGATGAAATCATAACGGTTAGTCCAATGACTGAATTTGTCATTATTCAACAGATTTGATCATCGATTATTCCTGTTTTGTTCTTTGCTCGATTTGTTTTTTAATCAAAACCACGGCCATTGATGCTAATCCACTTATGATAAAGAACAATAAAATCGGATGTGATTCTAACACATATAACAATGTGGCAGTAATAGTTGCAACCGTTGCAATCAAAAACAATGCAGTATCTGGAGAAGATGATTTCATATTTTTTATGTCTTTTATATCTTTTGAGATTGTTTCAAAATAGTCTCTCATTTCATAATTTGTGATTCCTTTCATTTGGTCACCTAAATGATTTCCTGTTAAACTAAGATATTAAATTTTACATTTTTTATTGTTTATATGTTTAAAAATATTTTGATGCTTTAAGATAAAAAAACAGGAATTTAACATATATTTTAGCCAGAAAAAGATTCGCTTTTTTATTGACATATATCTTAGCATATTCGATAATTATTCATTAAAAATATGCAAATAATGTATTTAATAAACAAAAGTTACAAATAAATATAAAAAGATTTATATATAGGTAAAGCTAAGCATAATACTGTGGGTTTTTTTGGTTTGTCCCCTAAGATGACATCTGATATAAAATACAAACGTATGGATGGAGGAAGCAACCCACATACTTCCTTCATTTATGTCCCCATATATCGTGTTCTTATTTTTCTGTAAAATTTCGTAACAACCAATCCTTCATCTCAATTGCTTCCTGCACATGTTGTTCTTTAATCATACTATTCTCAAGTAAAGCAATCGCATAAGCGATTCGAAGAATTGAAAATTCAAGACTACGATAACTAACTCCTTCAATATTCGCATCTGTTTTCAAGATATAATCTTTGATTGCATCCTTAATCAAGTCTTCATGAGATGTATCTACACGGGTAACATTTTCCCTTGCCCAGTTAACATAACCACGAACTACTGCAGAATAATCTTTTCCTCCCCGCCCCATGAAATTATCGATGATATCCGAAACAAACTCGGCTCGCTGATCCCGTTGAATACGCTGAACACGAATTGGGAAATCAAAACGATCTAGTAAGGGATGCTGTATCTTAGATATTTGATTGCAAGACGCCATGACACGAACCTCCGATTGAAAACGATGACTCTGTTTACCTTTCGTAATGGTATATGATCCTTCTTCCATTGCTTGCAACAACCCATTTTGATCAGAAGGTTTCATTTTATCAAGTTCATCTACTAACAACACATTTCCTGAATATCGGGAAAGCAAACCCGGCGTAATTGATTTACCTCGTGCATCTCCAACCAGTCCAACCTTTGAAGTTAGTTCAGAATTAATTAAAATTCCATTCATTTTCTCCGTCCACCAAGATAAAAATTCTGTCTTACCTGATCCGGGATCACCATACAAAAGTAGATGAAGACGCATGCGAACATGGGAACGTTCATTTGTCACAGCCATCAACAATGCACATTTACGGATAATATCCCATTGAGAACCAACAAGATATGGGCAAATATGTTTGGAAAGAAAATCAAGTGGATTTTCTTTAGAAATAATTCTAAAATACTCTTCAACCGATTTATTTGATTTATCATCCTGTTTCTTTTTATCCCTATGAAACATATCTAAGTAATCACTCTTTTTTAATTTATAATGTTGCATAGACTACATGAGTCAAAAAACCTCGCTCAAATCTATACCATCTAGAACATGAAATAACTATCAAAATAGAGGAAGTAGAAAAAATATAATTCTAGGCATGTAATTATCTAGATTCCATCAATCGAAATCATTAAATTTTCAAAACTAATTTACCTCTTTCATGACTGAAGAAAACGTAGTAGGAATCATCCCAAATGTTCAAAGTGGGCTCTTTGGATCCAAGGCATATAATCTAATTGTCACAGATGAGGGAATAATCGTTGCTCAACTTACGAATAAGATGTTAAAAGAAGAAGCAAAAAAGACGGCTCAATCCTCAAAAGAGCAAGGGGAAGGATTCCTGAAAAGAATTGGAAATCAAATGGCTTCACGTGCAACATTTCATGAACGATATTATTCGATGAGTAAGGACGACATTATTAAAGAAACAGAAGGAAATTATTTTATTTCAGAGTCCGAAATCAGAAAAATTAGAATTAAAACTGGACAATTTTATCAAGATGACAAATCAACTCCTAATGAAATGAAAATAATATGGAATTCGGGAAAAGCAAAATTTTCCTTCAACCAAATAACATCAAATGAAGTAAAAGATATTCTCCAACAAGCAGTTGGATCAAAGGTAAGGTAAATACTTAATTTGCATTGAACTTTCTCCCATCAAATTAGATGGAAATTTTTTTATTGTTTTAATATTTTTATTACATTCTAAGGATCAAGATTATCTAAAATCATATTTTTCAAATATAGTGAATGCAAAGCATTTTCAAATATCAATTAAAAATCTTGAAAAATATTTCATTTAAAAAAAACAATGTTACTCAATAAGTAGGGCCCGGAGCGGGATTTGACCCCGCCACAGAGGATCCACAGTCCCATATGTTGCCAGGCTACACTATCCGGGCCAATGTGTAAGATTGTGGAGCATGGGAATAGTGAGGAAATATTTAA
>CAYPUK010000123.1:0-1946 GCA_964414035.1 uncultured Thermoplasmatales archaeon
CTCAAAAAGATGAAATTAAGAATGAAACACAATCTCATTTTTCAAAAGTAATTGTGTCTAAATTGTCAAACAAGTGAATCACTATAAACAAATTTTGAATTGATTACTTATTTTCCAAAAGGTATGAATCTAACAACCCCCAACTATGCGATCTCACCTTATCTTTAACCGTAAAAAGCGATGATAAATCAAATGGCTTGTTATCAATTAATGCAGCATCATCTTGAGGGACCACACGTAAAATTACGGGTGTATCTTGAGGAAGAGATTTGGAAAGTGAATCAATGATTTCTTTTTGACTTTTCATTCCATATAAAATAAAAATTGCATCATAATCATCATATGAAAAATGAATGCCATCACCAGATTTCACACTAATCTTATCATCCAACTTCATTCTCTTTAATACATGTTGAGATTTTTGTATTGCATGTTTATCAATATCGATGCAGACAATCTGTGCATTGCTTTTTTTAGCAAGGAGTATCGGTGTTGCAGGGATAGAACCAGATCCAACAACTAAAATATTCCCGAATTGATAGTCACCGAGTAGTCGTAGTTCCTTATCAACGATCTCTTGATATACATTGATATAAAATATTGATGCATCCTCAAAAGCAAATGCTATTTTTTCAAACAAAACAAACGCAATATCCATGGTTCTTTTGAAAGATCCAGGTTTAATCTGATCGCCAATCGTTGAAAAAATCAGTTGTTGAAGAATGTTTAATATTTTTTTCATCATAGTAATTCACAAATTAAAATTGATCTAGATTCATTTTTTTCAACCATTTTTTGACCTGGTTCATACCTTCCTCATAGGAAATCCGTGGCGAATAATCTAAAAGTTTTCTTGCTTCATCAATTGATACTTTTTTGGTATTCGTAAATGTTTCAACTGCTTGAGGTGTCACCCATGGTTTTATGCCAAATGTTTTGTGAAGAAGCATCATGATTTTTCCAACAAGTAACGCTGTTGATTTGGATAAATTTTTCTTAATTGGCTCTTTACCAACTATTTTAGCTAAATCATTAAGATATTCGCCCCAAGTAACTGAATAACCACCATCTGTAACTTCAATTGATTTCCCAAGAACATTATCTTTTTTTGCTGCAGCAATAAGAGCATCCAGTAAATTATCAATGTAGGTGTGAAGAAAGATTCCTGAACCATGATCGATGAGAGCGATACGGTCTTTTTTAATTGATTGAACTGGGCGAAGAACCCATGTTGTCGCTCCAGGCCCATATACATTCCCGGGTCGTATTACTACCACAGGGAATCCATTTTTTTTATACTGCTTCTGTAAATATGTTTCAGATATGGTTTTTGTTTTATTATAATAATTTGAAGCAGTAACTTTTTCATATGGAATATGACTAAGGAAAACAAATCTAGTAATTGAATCATTGCAAAGGTTCACAAGGTTTTTTGTTCCCTCAACATTAATCTCATAAAACAGTTTCTTTGGTCCGTAATCCTTTACAAAAGCAGCACAGTGAAATATTACATCCACAGTTTTGCAGGTTTTTTTTAATTGATCATCCGGATTTACGATATCATCATTAATATATGTGGCCTTTGGATGTTTTTTAGGTGGATCATGTTTATGAATCAATCCTATGACATTGTGATTTTCATTACAAAGCCGGTGAACTAACGCATTTCCAATGAATCCTGATGCTCCAGTTACCAAACACTTCATGATAGTTTTCCATCCTTGAATTCATAACGAGATCGTAAACTAATTTGAAACACGCCTGTTAAAACTAAGGCAGTTAGATAAATACCAATACCAACAATAAATGTGGTTGATCCTATAATAAATGCGGATGCTAAAGTAATACGTTCAATGACAAAGAATTCATGATATTTTAATGCCTTTTTTCTTGAATATGATTCGAGGGACCAAAAGAAGAAGAGGTAAAATGAAATGAGAATTATG
>CAYPUK010000124.1:0-12389 GCA_964414035.1 uncultured Thermoplasmatales archaeon
CAAATTCCAGGCATGATCTCTTTTGCTGGAGGACTTCCGAACCCTAAGGCATTTCCGGTTGATATTATTCATAAATGCATTGATGATACGTTTAAAAAAAACAGTCAACAGGCCTTGCAATATGGGACAACTGAAGGAGTTACGAAGTTACGACGCGTTCTTGCTGAACGTATGAGAAAAACAAGAGATATCAATTGTGAGCTTCATGATGTCCTTATTACAAGTGGTGCACAACAAGCATTATCACTTGCTGCCCTTGTTTTTATTGATCCAGGAGATACGTATTTGACTAGTGTTCCTGCTTATTTGGGTGCTGTTCAAGCATTTCATGCATATGAAGCAAATTGTGAATCTATTCCCATGGATGAAGAAGGAATCGATCTAGATTCATTGCGTCGTAATCTTGAACGGTTACGGCGGACCGGGATTTATCCTAAGTTTTTTTACACCGTTCCAACGTTTCAGAATCCATCCGGTGAGACCATGTCGCTAAATCATCGGAAGGAATTACTTGATATTGCTTCTGAATATGATTTTTTAATCATTGAAGATGATCCCTATGGTGATTTAATCTTTGAAGGAGAACAGATCCCACCGATTAAATCTCTTGATAAACGAGGTCGAGTTGTTTATTTAAGTACGTTTTCTAAGATACTTGCACCTGGTTTTCGGCTTGGATGGATTATTGCTTCAAAAGATATTTTGGATAAATTTGTGTTAGCTAAACAAGCAACTGATCTTTGTACTAATGTGTTCTCTCAGTATGTTGCTTATGAATATGTTAATGGTGGGCATCTGGATGATCAAGTGAAAACCATTAGAACATTGTATAAACATAAGCGTGATGTGATGCTTTCAGCATTAAAGGAATATTTCCCAGAGGAAGTTAAATGGACGCTTCCGAAGGGTGGTATGTTTATTTGGATTTCTCTTCCTAGCATGATTGATACACGGTTAATGTTTCAAAAGGCATTGTCTAAAAAAGTGGCATATGTTGTTGGTGAAGCTTTTTTCCCAGAGGGCGGTAATTATCATTCAATGCGATTAAATTTTTCGTATTCAGATGATGATACTATTAAAGAAGGAATCAAACGATTAGCTGAGGTTATCAAAGAAGAATTATCTAAAAATTTTCAGGATGAAACCTATCCTCCAGAAGGAGTATAGAATAAAGGAAAAAATGGATTTTTCCTTTATTTAACTTATTAACATTGTTTGACCACTTGGATTTATTAGATCCATGATAGCTTCGATGAATTCAAAAATTACAGTTATCAGTTGCATTATTGCCGAAATGATCATCTCAATTAAACTAACAATTTGGAGGAGATCAAGAACCAAGGATATCAACTTTTGAATGAAACTAAGTATAGCTCGTAGTATTTGAACAATCAAATCAATAAGTCCTTTGCTAAATATATCATTTTCTTCATCAATGCTTAACACAGTTGTCTTTGTCCTTTTTTCTTCGATTTTTTCTATGGTATCCATAGTTGGTTGGCTATAATTATATGGTACGGCAGTAACCGTAGACATCATTAGGAAAAATGTTAAAAAAGCCCCCAACAAAACATATCTATGTTTCATTTTAATCACAAGTATGAATAATACAAAAGAGAGTATATAAATATGTTTGTTAGGATGTTTATCTTTTCAATATTTATGAAGGTAGTAATATGCAGGTGATAATGTAGGCATAACCTATATAAAACAATAAGTACTTTTCTTTTTTAAATATTGGATTGGTGGAAACGATGGGATCGCGAATTAAGACTCGTGTGAAATTAGATTATATTCAAGATTTTGAAATGATGTTTGAACGAATGAAGATACATCGACCTAGAGAAGCAGCTGTGTATTATTCGATTTTAATTGTTGATTCTCCAAAAGAGTTTTCTGAGATTCTTCATATTGCTGGAGAACTAGCGAATTTAACTCGAAGGCCACTTGAAACTGGAAGGAATTGTTTGTTAAAAAATGGTTTAATTGCAAAAGTGTTATTTGCAAATCAGACTAAGCATCAATTCGGCAGGGAAAGTTATCTTCCTGCTCATCCCAAAGCAATCTGGGAATGTATCAAAACGGATTTACAACGTTATATCGCTCCTGAAACGTATCATACCATTGAAAAGCATCTTAATATTTATGCTGATTTTTACCGTGATAACTACGAGAAATATGGGATTAAATTAAAGCGAAGTGGAAATGTCACCATTGAATATTATGGAAAATGGGTGCTTTACAATGTGTTGCATAATAGTTTAGATCGAGGTAACACCCTTCGATTTCAAATAAGCGGAGATCGCTTCTTCAAAGAACCGTACATCGATTACTTTAAAAAATTCTTAGAATTAGACAAAAAAATTGAAGTTATCATTGATTCAGATATCGAAGATCCAATTTTTAATGAGTTCAAGGATTTATATGGAGATAAATTTGAATTACGATATTTCCCAGATGGTGCAACAGGAACTTTACGAAATTATGTGTTTGGAAAAGAATTTGCGGTGAATGGTATTAAAATCCTTAAAGATGATGGTAAAAGTCAGGAACCAGCTTATGTGGGAACGGCATATGTTGATTTAGAAGACATTAAAGTATTCAACAGCAAATTCGATAGTTTGTGGAACATGGCAAAGCCAATTGAGAAAAAGAACACATAATTTAAAAACAACACTTCTTTTTTTATTTCTATTTTTAAATATCTTTATAATAGTTCTTTTTAAGAATGAGAATAGAAAAAAGTATTGTGGAAACCCAAATTAGACAAATCTTATAGTTTCCAAATTCTTTATTGCAGTAGTATTCATGTTAAATTTTTTGTGAACCGAACTTGACAAGTCTAAACACTTTGATTCTTCACCGTGACCAAAAATAAGTCGTTCCGGTCGGGGTGACATGTTATTTACAAAATTCATCAATTGTCGGCGATCACTATGACCAGAGAACCCATCCACCGTTTCAACATCCATATTCACTTTTAATTGTGTTGCATTTCCTGAGATATTCAAGGTTAAATCACGCCATCCTTTCTGTACACGACGACCAAGACTTCCCTCAGCTTGATACCCAACGAACACGATCATGTTTTTTTCTTCATCCGACCAGGATTTGAAATATTCCATGACCGGACCACCAACCATCATACCACTCGTAGCAAGCACGATACATGGATCAGGATCACGAATGATCCGTTGACGCATCTCATGACCATCAACACGTTGAAAAATATCTGAAAGCAAAGGATTTTTACCTTTTTGAAAGGTTTGAGAACGAAGTTTATTATTCAAATATTCTGGATAAGCAGTATGAATTGCCGTTGCTTCCCAGATCATACCATCTAAATAAACGGGGACTTTTTTGATTTCTTTTTTTCGCATTAATTGTTCCAATACGATCATAACTTCCTGACTTCGACCAACTGCAAACACAGGAACTAAGACTTTTCCATTGTTTTTCAAACATCGTTTTGCAATCTCTCGTAAATGATTGGTTGCTTCTTTTCTACTCGGTTGAAAATCATCACGACCACCATACGTTGCTTCCATAAACATAGCTTCCAATCGAGGAAAATGATTCACTGCAGGATTAAACAACCAAGTTCGCTCATATTTAATATCACCACTAAATGCAATATTGTACAACCCATCTCCAATATGAAAATGAGCAATGGAAGAACCAAGGATATGCCCAGCATTATGAAACGTTAATCGAATATCCGGAGTAATATCAGTAGTATCACCATAGTTTACTGGAATGGTATGTTTGATAACTTCTTTAACATCTTCAGAACCATAAGGTATCTTTTTTGCATCAGCTGCGGCGACCTTTAAATAATCCATCTGCAACAAGGTCATCATATCTCGAGTCGGAGGCGTACAGTAAATCGGTCCATCAAAATTATATTTATACAGTAATGGTACTAGACCTGAATGATCAAGATGCGCATGAGTAATGACGACTGCATCAATTGTTTCAATTGGTAAAACCTCAGGTAAATGCAAGTATGGTGTTCCATTTGAATCTGAGGAAACATCAACACCAACATCAATTAACACTTTACTGTCTTGGGTGTGAAGGAGACTACAAGACCTGCCAACCTGTCTAAAACCTCCAAGACCAGTTACTCGAACGAAATGTTCACCATCTGATACTCCACGGTGAAGTCGGCGACCAACTTTTCGAAGGATCTCCTTTCGATCCTCACTCATCATTCGTAAAAAACCACGGATTTCCTGAACCGTCTTTGATTGCAATGGAGGGGTGCGGATTATTCGAGGTGACCAATTGATTTTACGGCGAATTTCATTGAGATACCGCCCTTGTTTTCCAATAGCAACTCCAGGTTTCATCACTTCAATGGTGACTTCACCAACATCCGGTTGAAAATAAATATTACTAACTTCAGCATCTTTAGGAATGATTTTCAAAATCTTTTTCTCAGCGGTTTCTTCATCGGTAATCACTGATGGATCAGGACGAACAACGATTCGTTTTTGTAACATTTTCGCTAAACGTTTAACTAAATCATCTTTTTCAGCGAATTTATCAGGGTCTTTTGTGTATAAAACAACTAAGGCACCTTCAAATTCCACATCTGAAACATCAATGCTTGGGGGAACTGTTGCTCTTACTTTCCCTTTTATTTCACGTAAAACATCTTCGGCAGTCATAGAGATACCAACTTTTTACATTTTATTATGATACAAATAGTGAATTAATAACGAATTTCATATATTTTTGAAAGATAAAGAAATTAAGAGAATAATAAATAAGAGAATGATTTATTTTTTTAATGCAGCCATTTTTTGTTTGACTTCATCTTCGGATATTTCATCAAAACCATCTTTAGAGATGAAGGCAACACTAATCATTCCACCAGAAGCAGAATCACGGCTGATTGCTGATGAAATCGCACGGACAGCAAGATTAACTCCTTCTTCTTTGGTCATGTTTTCCTTGTAATGATCTTCTAACACACCAAAGACATAAGGTGACCCTGATCCAGCTGAAGTATATTTATCAGGTATTGATCCTCCAGCTGCATCTAATGCGTAAACATGTCCTCCATCAGTATCAAATCCTCCGAGGACCAGTTGAACATAATAAGGCATGAACTTTCGTTGATTCATAATGTTAGCCATTAATGTGGCCGCACTTTTCACAGGCATTGGTGCATCTCGTTTTAAACGGTAGAGATTTGCTTCAGCGCTTAAGTATCGGGCAAGTGATTGTAAATCTCCAACTAAACCAGCTGTTGCTAAAGCAAGGTGATTGTCAATCTTATAGAGTTTCTTTGTTTTTTTATGTGCAATTAATGTTCCCATAGTAGCTCGTTGTTCAGTCGCAATAACTACGCCGTCCTTGCACACCATTCCTAACGTTGTCGTCCCAGTTTTTTTAACATCATCTGATGTCATGATTATCTCCTCAAAATTATAGCAAAAATTGCAGGTTGCAATCCTTCTGCCTTTATATATAGTTTTTGCATTTCCTCATTTACATTTTTTTGGCCTAAATGGATAATATTGCATTGTATCAATAATAAATGATATAGTTTAAATACAAGGGTATTATATAGTTGGTATCGCAGTATGACTACGCTTATTCTTAACGTTGATCGCGACGATGATTTTGGGAGAAAGGCTCATATTTCTAGTCCAATCATAGGCTATGAGGATAATCTCAATGCTGCCCAAACGTTTGGTCAGGTTGACCCAGAAGATTCTGATTTAAATGCAATTTATTATGCTATTTCCTTATTCAAAAAATTGAAAGAATCAAAAGATAATGTAGAAATCGCAACAATTTGTGGTCATATGAATGTTGGCATTAAATCAGATACCATTATTGCTCAACAATTCGAACAAGTTCTTTCCCAGGTAGATGTTGATGATGTTGTATTAGTCACTGATGGAGCTGAAGATGATTACATTCTTCCTATCATTCAATCACGAGCAAAGATTTCTTCAATTCAAAGGGTATCGGTGAAACAAAGCCGGCAGCTTGAAGATACGTATTATCGATTGATTAAGATCTTAGATGATGAGAAAGTACAAAAACAATTTTTGTTACCAATTGCTCTTGTGCTTATTGTTTGGTCTATTTTTGTATTACTTGATATGGGATCTAGTGGTATGGGTGCGATTCTTTTGACTTTGGGTGCGTATCTTTTGGTCAGAGTGTTTAGATTGGAGAAAAACTTGTTTTCTTTTGTTGGCGAGGTTAAATCTGGATTTTTAACTGGTAAGCTTACTATGTATACGTCGTTTATTGCTGCAGTTATTTTAATTGCTAGTATGTTTCTTGCGTATAATAATGCAAATTTTGCTTCTGATGTGGAATGGATTCCAATTCTTTCATTTATTGCGAATATGATCTGGGGGATTGTCATTGCTGGATTACTTGTGATTTTTGGTCATGTGGTTGATTCTTATGTGAAGGATAAAAAAGCTCCTTGGAATTATTGGATTTATCCATTTTCTCTTTTTGCTTTTGGTTTTATTTCTTCAGCGATTTTTGAATCACTTCATAAAGCATTGTTAAATTGGCCTGATACGTTTTATATTGAACCGTTCTTTACCCCATTTTTCATTGGAAACACTTTAACTGGGATCATGATCACTATTGTTGGTGCTGTTACTTATCATTACATTAAAGAAATGGTACAAACAAAAGAAAATGAAATCGAAGTTGAAAAACAAACTAATTAGTAATCCTACACCTTTTTGATCATCATGGATTATACTACTTGGAAAAAAACATATGATGAAATTGTACAGGATCTAAATCTTGATAAACGTCAAGATGAGATTGCTGCTGAAATACTTGAAAGTCTTATCAGACAACATCAGAAAAATTATATTTCGTTAGGTGTTTTATCAGAATTGATCACCGATCAAACTGTTTTTGTTTTTGGAGCTGCGCCATCTTTAGAATCAAGTATCAAACAGCATCTTACTCAATTTCAAAGATCTGTTTTAATTGCTGCAGATGGCGCGACTTCAGCATTACTTAAATATGACATTATACCCCATGTCGTTGTTACGGATTTAGATGGAATAGTATCTGATCAGATACGGGCAAATGAACAACATTCGATACTTGTAGTTCATGCTCATGGAGATAATATGAATATCGTTCAGAAAACAATTCCTCAAATCAAAGGTCGATATTTAGGAACGATTCAAACGGATCCAAGTGATCATATTTTTGTAAAAAATTTTGGTGGATTTACTGATGGGGATCGTAGCGTTTTTTTAGCTGCTTATTTTCAGGCGAGAAAAATCGTGCTTGTTGGTTTTGATTGTGACGATAACCCCGGTTTTTATTCATTTCAACAGAACAGGGATCAAGAGAAGAAACAAAAGAAACTATCTTGGTGCAAGCGACTTCTAAACCAGTTTCCAGATAAATTAATTACTTATATTTAAGCAAGTATCTCTTTTTTTCTCTTTGGCTGTTAAATAAACACCGGTGAGTACTATTGCACCGCCAATTAATGTCCAAATGGTTGGAATTTCATTGATCCAAGGAATCAATAGTGCTAAAAAAGATGATCCAATTGGTTCTCCTAGAAGTGCAACAGAAGCAAGGGATGCTCTGATGTGAGCTAGTGACCAATTGTATAATGTGTGACCACCAATCCCTGAAATCAGCGCCATTAGTAAAATAAGCAATAGATCATCTGTGCTTATTGAAAACAGTTGAATCTGAGAAAAAGCAATGAATCCAAGAAGAACAAACGTTGAAATGGTATAAACAATGATTGCATAAATGATAACAGAAACCGTTCTTCTCATATATCTGCCGCCTAATATGTAAAGACCTGCAGCAATGCCACCAAGGAAGGCAAGGATGTTACCATATAATGAGGTTTGATCAAATTCACCGCTATAGTTACCATAAACTAATGTAAAAACGCCAATTAGTGAGATAAAGATGCCAGCTATATTTGCTTTTGAAATCTTTTCTTTTAAAAAAATATAAGAGAGCGGAGCAACAAGGACGGGATGGGAGGTAACTAGGATAACCGAACTTGCAACACTTGTGAATCCTAATGAGGTGATCCAAAAGGTAAAATGAAATGCTAGGATAATTCCGATAATAATCATTAAAAGGAATTCTTTCTTTGAAATTTGTTGTAATTGTTTTCTATACCGCGGAAATAGTATAAGAACCGGAAGGAGTAATAGAGAAGTAAAAAGCAAGCGATAAAAAGAAATAAGTAGGGGTGAGGCAGTACAGGCTCTGATAATTACTGCAGCAAAAGAAACACCAATGATTGATATAAATAAAGCGATAAGTGGAGTTTGTTTCATAAATGTCCTTGGACCAAAGGTATTGTGATTGGTTTTTTATTTTTTTGCTTTAAAATCCGATTTTTACCAGAATTAAACCTTTAATTTACCTATTATAAAAACATATATAAATATGAAAAGATGGTTACTATTAAATTGAAAAACATACATTTGTGATACGAAATTATAAAAATTTGAAAAAAAATTTATAAGATTAAGTGAGAAAGATTAAGGAGAAATTGAAAATATGGCAAAAAGTAGTCGAGAAAAAATCCATAGAGACGAACAACGAGTAATAAAAGCACTTGAAGAAAATGCAAATGCAAGTATTGGTGGAATCGCAAAACGATGCGGTTTTTCCCGACAAAAAGCATGGCGAATCATCAAGCGATTAGAACAAAACAAAACCATATGGGGATATCACGCTCGAGTAAACGATGACAAAATGAATCGTAAAGGATACGTTCTTTTACTCAAACTGAAACATCTCCCGGTTGATAATGAATTAGAAGAAGATCTGGTCAAAGGAAACTTGGAAAAACTAGCGAAAAATTACAAAATAAACATTGAAGACATCATCTGGTTACATGGTATTTATGATTCCATGATCGTCTTCTACGCTGAAAATCTACGAAAAGCAAAGCAATATCATGAGACATTAAATACAAACTTGAACGGAAATGTCATTGATTCACAACTACTCGAAGAAATGATTGTGATCAAAAAAGACGGATTTATGAATCCTGAAATAAAAAAGAATAAAAAAATCATATCTAGCTAAAAAACCAAATGAAATAGGGTGTAAGGAGGAAAGGTTGTAATATAGGGGACAAACTTACAACAAAAAAATGTTGTCCTTCCCTCCTTGCTTCTCCTTTTCAATTAATAGTAAATACAAACATCTATTTAAAATTTTTGAAAAAACAAGTTAAATTTACCCATTATAAAATAAGTTTGGTAGAATTAGTTATAAAAAAATAAATTTAGTCGAATTATAATTAAAAATTGCTACACCAGTATCATAGTTCTAGATTTTTTTATAATCCCGAGAAATCTTATCAAAATATTTAAATACTTATCATCATCTGGGAAAATATATGCTTCCAAATACGCTGATCAATATCATTGCTTTTGTTATCTTTGTTATCTGTATCTCAATTTATAGTATCAAATTATTATATGGTATGAAAAAACCAGGAACTGCAAAAAGAGGTCTTTTAAACATTTATTATAGTCAATGGGTAAAAAGAATGATCAATCAAAAAGATACCATCATTGCAGTGCAAACCATGCGTAATCTGATCATGGCAACAACATTTCTTACCTCCTCAATGCTTGTCCTCTTAGGACTATTACTCCGGATTCCATCTAATGGAATCGATGAACTTATTCAATTTTCTGCATCATCAACTGAGCTGATCGCTCAATATAAAGTACTTCTTTTCGTCGCAGTACTTCTTTTTTCAATTATTATGTTTCTGCTTTCATTACGGCAAATGGTTCGATTCTCAATTCTTATTGGCATTCCTGTTGAATCAATTGAAACAATTACTCCAGAGTATGTGAATGCAAGAAAAAACGAGGAAGCGAAAAGCAAAACTATCGATGCAATAGCCCTTAGAAAGGATGTGTTTTTGCGAGCAATGAACCGATTTACCTTTGGATTGCGAAGCGTATTCTATGCAATTACTACCATCCTTTGGTTCATTAGTGTCTATGCGTTTATCATCGGAACTATTAGCCTAACTGTCTTTCTGATTCGATATCAAGATGTTAAAACCCCCTGTCTGGAAGAGACACCAATATAAAAAAAAGAAGAAAAATTATCTGAAAAGATAATTTATCAAATTTGATATTAATTTTTCACTTGGTACCTGCTGTAAAAAACGTTCCAACACTTGTATAATATTACGTGAATCAAGTGAATGGATTTTTGGGTCCTTTCCATCTTCAATACCTAACGTTGGATCGCCAAAAAGAGTCATTTCTACAACTGTTTTATAATCTGAGAGATCAGATTCATTTCCAATAAAACTAGTGGTGTATTCAGTTATACAATTACGCCAGACGTCTCCAAGGATCTTATCTTCATAGATACCTTTGAAAATATTAACTTCCATCCAGCCCCAAACACGTTCGGTTTCACTTGTCCCATAACTACCATATCCTATGCCTGAAGCACCAAATGAAGCAATACCGCCAGTGTTCCCGCGAATTGAAGACCAGCTCATACATTGCGGAGAATCTGAATATTTACTACAAGAACACGCATTGAACACAACCACAGGATGTTTCTGTTGATTATTCACCATGAATAAATCATAATCAATGTATAACCATCCAGTATATGGGGAGAATACTGTTTTATCAGGTAACCAAGTCCCATCATCTTGCGGCGCATGTGTAGCCCAACTTGCATAACTTCCATGACCTGAAAAATCAACAAAATCAACATTTCCATTAAATCCATTAGCAATATTTCGTTTACTTAACTCATCTGCCCCATCACTTTGAGACGCCCATAAGCGAATGGATTCATAACCGGGTAAATTAGTTAACACTTCTTTATTAGCAAATTCTCCTTCATTAACCTCTTCAGGATCACCAGGAAATGTATCTCCCCCAATTTGAACGATTTTATTGGTCATTTTATTATGCTCTTCATAATTAATAATCTTGTTAACCATTGCTGTTACTTCGGTTTCAGTAGTACATGGTAATCGTCCGAGTGCAACATCAGGAATTAAATCCATGGCCGCCGTGTCATCAGAAAAACTTGTTATCTCAGCATACTTCCCATCGCCATCAGCATCCCACGTTGAAAAACTTCCATTGCCATCATACAAATCAGCATAATACAAATCACTAGGAAACCAGGATTCGTAATTTCCCGATGGAATATATGCTTTCCTAATCGGAAATTTAGCAAATTGCGGATCAGGAGATTCATCTCGATGTTCAACCCAACTCCCAACGATCAAGACATAATCAACGCCCCAATCTTCAACTGCATCTTTAATAAATAATTTTATTGACTCTGGTGTATCATTACCAGTTTCAGGTATTTCATCAAGTGTTTTTAGAACAGTGGATAATCCATCATTGTTTTTATAATCAATTAATGGTTGCAACGCATTTGTAAATTCAGCAGGACTCAACACCAAAAAATCATATTCATCAGTTGTAAACATTGATTCGACTGGTAAATTATATGATATTTCAATATCAATATTTTTTACATAATCAATCCTATTAACATTAGGATTATATTGAACTGGATACAATTTAACCTTCAAAAAAGTGACGTGATCTCCACTTTCTATCCCGCCATGAGTAGCATACTCATATCTTTTTTCAGGATATAGTGAGAGATCAGAATAATCAACAATCTCACTAATTTCTTTAGATGGATACATTGTTGAAATAAAATCAGTTATTGGAGAAGGAGCAATTTTCTTAGAAATTGTTTGAGCATGAACTTCACCAAAATTAACAGATACATCTTCAATCGTTGTTCCTAATGGAAAAGTATATACTTTAGTGGTCATCGGAAGAACTGGCTTACTCTCTCTTATTAATTCTGCATTACACCCATCTAGTTCAATCTTTATACATTCATCTTTCTGAGTAACTGTTAGCGATGAAAAAGAGATGTTATCATTGACTAAATTATCATAGCTGTCCTCTGAGGAAAAAGCAACTGCGTTTATTCCGCTAAATAGTAGCGTGATTATTATCAAAATTGAAATTTGTTTTTTCATTTATGTTGTCCCCTATTCAGGATTACCTAAAATATTAACTCTAAATTATTATTTAAACGTTGTTAATAATTTTCTAAAAAATTGACAAAAACATATGGAAATTAAGAAAAATTACGCCCACATTGGGAGTATATGGTAAAGGTATAATTTTTTGTTATTATATCTCTTGTTGCCCTTCATTAAAAAATCAGGTTGGTGACTGATGCAACACATTTTATTCATAGTATATAAAAAAAATCGAACGTGAGACGGCTATCCCCACACTGAAGTGCGGGGTACTTCGCTCGCCTCACCTCACAGTTCGATTTTTTACTACGAAATTCGACCT
>CAYPUK010000125.1:0-2818 GCA_964414035.1 uncultured Thermoplasmatales archaeon
GAAATAAAACACCGTATCCTCAATCACACCCGTAAAAATCTCATTCACACTAATATCTAAGGATTCATTGAACTGCCGTTCAAGCCGATTGATCAATTCCTTTGCCTTTTTCTGTTTCAACAAATGCTTATTCTTTACTTTCACAAGAATCAACAAAAAAAACAGAACACACCTTTTTCATATAAGAGTTGCCCAAACTCTTATAAACAGAATACATATTTGGTGGTCTCAAGGTACGAACTATGGATAAACCACTGAAAATACTACATGAATCATTAAACAACCGCGTCATCGTTGAACTCAGATCAGGACGAGCCTACCATGGCGTTCTTGATGGATACGATGTCCCCCATATGAATCTCGTGTTAAAAAACGCTGATGAGATGAAAGATGGTTCATCAGTTCAAAAACATAACACGGTCATTGTCCGCGGTGACAACATTATTTATGTATCACCATAAATTTTAAATACACAATCAGAGGTGACAGGATACTATGAGTAAAGGAACAGCAGCACATTTCGGCGGAAAACGAACCCATACCATCTGCAGACGATGCGGAAAACATGCATTCCATGTTCAAAAACGAGTCTGTGCATCCTGCGGATTTGGAGAAACCAAGAAACGCCGAAGTTTCAACTGGGCAAAACAACACTAAAAACCAAATCATTTTTTTACCTTATTATCGTTCTATTTGATTTCATTTACTATAATGTACTTTTTATCAAAAAAATTCTTACAAAACACAATATACCTTTTTTCATAGAGACGAAATCAATTGATCTTTACTAACCGTATTACGATGTTTTTGATCATCAATTAACGATTCATCAAAGGATGTTGAGGTAACCGTTAGATTCGCACTTAAAAGAATAACGATGATAGCAATTACTTGCACCCATTTCTTTTGGTTCATCTATCGGTTACGACCTTATTCTTAATTTGGATATCCACCAATTCGAAGACTTGGATCACCAAGTAACACATAAGACTGAGCAACTTGCACATCAACCCATGTATCTAGAAGCGTGGTCTCATCAGTAGAGGACCAATCCACTGGATAGGTATCTAAATACCAGGAAACCGTATCTTTTAACACATCCCCAGCATGAATTACTCCTTCCACGCCATATTGCCGGAACATTTCAACTTCAAACTCGTTAATTCCACCAGTAAAACTAGATTTATCCTCTTTGGTATGACCCAAGGCACTTGCTCCATACGTAACAATACTTCCACCATTCTCTTGATTGGTCATCTTCCAACCCCAGCATTCAGGCACCCATTCAAAACGCCAGACCTTACCACCACTTGGTGAAAAGAATTGAAAACCATCTTCTAAAAATCCTTCCAGTAAATGACGAACAGTGACATCAAACTGACAATTATGACAACCACTCACCACACACACTGGATACATACCATCATTGTTCAATTTCTTCATCTCATTATTTTGTAATCCATTCACAAACTCATGATCATTAGGTGGATGATTCCCCCAAGTACGAGGATTCCCATGACCAACAAAATAAACAAAACCATATCCTTCATTAAACGCATCAATCACATCTTGAGAACTCGTAAATGTTCCATCTGATAAAAACAAGCGAGTTGGAGTGAATTCACTCATATGATCAATTGCTTGATTTGCATATTCCTCTCCTTCTATTCCTGCCCATAACTCATTATCAATTTCTAAATAGGTATCACCAGCGATAGCAAGCATCTTATTAAACCAGGATTGCTGATAGGTACTCGTTTCGTACGTAATGATTTTTTCAACAACGGTTGTTACTTCTTTTTCAGATCTGCAGGGTAATCGTCCCACGGCCACATCTGGATACAAATCGATATCTTTATCTTCAGGAAGGTTTCCTTCTATCCATTCACCAAATAAACTATCACTATCCTTATTCCACGTGGAAAAACTCCCATCTTGATTATAGATATCAGCAAAATACAAATCACTCATAAATCGTTGTTCCCAGCCGTTGTCCATGTACACATATCGGACGGGAAGATACCATTCATTTGATTGCCCAATCCGTCCACCAACAAGTAACACGTAGGAGACATCTGAGGTTTCTAGTGCATGTTTAATGTAATATTTCATTTTTTCAGCATCATCTCGGCCATCACTAGTGTATTCAGAAGTCTGAATGGTTTCAAGAGTTACCAGTGTCGTTTTCATACCTACGCTATTTTTATGTTCAACGAGTGGATCTAGCTCATCAGTGAATACTTCTGGAGCAATGATTAAAAGATCAAAAGTATCAGTTGAAACAGTTAACGGTTCACTTTTTAGATTACTAGTATATTCAGAGGTAACGATTCCAGCACTTAACAAAAACAATCCAACAATACCAATTGCAACAATTTTTTGATTATACATGATTACGTCTTGCCCCCAAGGCTCATTATTATCAATGTTTCTATCAATGAATATATAAGTTTTAATTAATAAATGTTTACAACTAAAAATTATGTTCTGAAGAAAATCAACATAAATTAAAAGATAAGATGAATTATTGATATCCACCGATTTTCAAACTAGGATCACCAAACAAGGTCCATTCCTGCGGAGTTTTAGCATCATAGGCTGAATCAGATCCAGCTGGATCCGTCCAATCAACAGGGAATTCATCAATATAATTAGAGATGGAATCCATCCATACTTCACCTAGATACTCCTGACGATTGTTCCCATATTCAACAAAGAACTGCATATCCATAAAATCACCAGCACCCTCCATAGACTCCTTATCTTCCTTGCTCATCCCTAGACCAGTGTTTGAAATAGTAGCGATACTTCCACCAAA
>CAYPUK010000126.1:0-1866 GCA_964414035.1 uncultured Thermoplasmatales archaeon
ACCGAGCGGTTTTTCAATAATGATTTCTCCTGTGCCACCATAGATCTGAGGAGACCGCAAAGATCCAAGTTCTCCTTTTAATTGTGTTAACTTTGATGATTCTGAAAGATCAGATGGTTTAAAACGTGATCCAAAAACATCATTTGTCACTTTTAAGTATTCTTGAGGAGTGAGATCATCCGCGGTTCCAACAAAAAATGAGGTAATCGCATAGATCTCGTCCCACATTTCCATCAATGTTTGTTCATCTTTGGTTAAATTTGGCAATGCTGAAGAAATCAACACGGATTGAATGGTTTGAATGTTAGAAACAGTCTGATTCACTAAAAAATCACAACTTTGACAAGCAGGAGAGCCTCCTTTTAACAAAAAACTCATCCGGCCATACCACATTAACGTTTTAAAATACCGGCGGAGCAATTCTGAATCCGTGTAATGCCCCCGTGGAACATACTGACTATAATCTTCCCGATAAGAAAACAATGGACTTTCAGAAAAACCCTGATGAGCATCAATAAGCGTTAGTTCATCTTCAACAACCATAGCAATACTATCTGGAATAGAATACTCCACAGTTGGCATTTCTTCCTTTCCTGTTGCTTCATCAGTAGGAGTATGTAACAGTTCTAACGCAACAGCAAAATAAGCCATATTCTCCTTTGCTGCTTGTTTCAAAAGTGAGTCAGTAAACGAATTATATTGATCACTGGAATGAGTATAGAGTGAATAGGTTAAATCAAGAATATGTTGGTAAAACACTCGTTTTTCAATTCCTTTCAAGATCTCATTGAACTGAATATGATACAAATGAAGAAACGTATCAGTCGTTACAAACACGGGAATATCCTGATTTTTCAAATACCCATAAGAAGAAATCATATCATCATTGTTATTAAAAGGAATGACCACAAACCCATTTTGTTTAAGCAGATATCGTTGATTGCTAGATAGTCCTAAATCCTCATTTACCATATCATAATACGAGATATCATTTAATGAAAGAGGCAATGTTACCGATGCGGGATGAGCAGTAATATTCAAATCATCTTCCTTGTAATAAGAAGCAAGCTTAAAATCAGCATCATTCATTGATTCTGCAGATAAACCAGGTAGTTGAATAAGACCAATTGAAGCAGAAGGACTTGAACCATTATCTTCAATGCATCCTGAAAAAAAGGTCGATGTCAACAACACCGTACAAAATAATGTGAATACAACCATACTTTTTTTCATAACCAAACTTCACCATCTCTCAGTAGTAAAATTAGTTTATAAATACTTGGTTACAATGTTTGGCATTTACCAAATAAAAAAATAGTTAAAAAAAATGATATGTAGGTTAAACCTATAAACAAAACCAGGATACACATTTTAATTATGAGCTTTACCGTTAAATCCATAGGATCAATTCATACACCATACAAGCCAGGTGAACATAATCCTCCGTTTCAAACCGTTGAAGACGATACAAAAACATTTTATGTTGATGTTTACCCAGAACACACAAAAAGATTGGAAAAACTAGACTTATTTACCTATATATATCTTCTTTACTGGTTAGATAAAAGTAAAAAACAACCAAAAGAAGTAGTGAGTCCACCATGGACCAAAAACACGCAGGTTGGCCTTTTTGCAAGTAGATCACCAAATCGAATTAATCCTCTAGGATTAAGCGTTGTTAAAGTTAAAGAAATTAAGGAAAACCGAATTGTTATCTCTGGAATCGATGCCTATGATAACACTCCATTGTTAGACATTAAACCATACATTAAAGATCTTGATGCTAAAACAGATGCAAATTATGGTTGGCTTGAAGAAGCCGAATTTAAAGATCACTTGTTGCTTCATATCAAAGGAATTCCACAT
>CAYPUK010000127.1:0-62603 GCA_964414035.1 uncultured Thermoplasmatales archaeon
AAAAACAAATCCCAGACTCAGAAAAATAAGGGCGATAACCATATTCGTGGATGGTCCCGCTAGTGAAATATGACCATATTCTTTTCTACCGGGAGATCCATAAATTTGTACTGCCCCTGGAGCTGCAAAGACAATTCCAGCAAGCACGCCAAAAACTAAAGCTAAAAGCAAACCTTGAGGAAACATTCGAAATTCAGACCAAAAACCGTATTTCTGTCCCATGTATTTATGAGCAAGTTCATGAAAAACAAATGCAGTGATAATCGCCAAAAATGATTGCGGAAGCACGGTAAGAAACGATGCGATACTAAATGCACTACTTCTTATTGGAACAAATGCAAAAGAAAAAGCAATGGTAAGTACCGCAACAGAAATCCCTAAATGAATAAGTTCGGTTTTACTAAAACGCAGCGTGGATCGTGGTTGAGAACCATAACCATATTGATCGTTAAAGGGAACATCATAAAACGATTCATAGACTTTCCTATTATTACTCATGATTCTTTCACCATTCAACCTAACAAACAGAAATTCTATTCTTTTTTATCTCCTTTTGGTTTTTTATCGTGTCCATCATCTTTTTTCTTTGAAGATTGTTTTTGTTTTTTTATGGTGTTTAACCAAACCGTTCGTTGTGGGAATGGAATGGTAATATCCTCTTTCTTAAATTCATCATCGATACTAGATCGAAGATCACTTAACACACCCCACTGTTTCATCACATCATCAATCCAAACGAGTAAAATAAAATTTAAACTTGAATCACCAAAACCAGTGAATCGAACGACGGGTTCAAAGCCAGGCTCATGGACTACTTTCTCATGATTCATAGCAACATCCATTAATATCTTTTTGACCGTATCAAGATTGGATCCATAGGCCACACCAACATCGATTGTTTTTCTAATGCGGGTGTCTGGTTTGACAATGTTAATGATCTTTTGATTGGCAACATTATTATTAGGTAGAATTATGAGTTCATGATCAAACAAGCTATACAATTTCGTACTTCTCATCCCAACATTTTCAACTCGGCAATACTCACCAGATTCAAGAAGGATGATATCACCAATACGAAATGGCCGATCAAGCAATAAATGAATGCCACTAAAGAAATTAGAAAGTGTGTCCTGCGCAGCAAAAGCAATCACTAATCCCATAACTCCTGCTCCAGCAAGTAATGCAGTAACATCAATACCAATTGAACTCAACCCAAAAATGACGCCACCAATGATAATAACCGTTAAACCAATCTTACGAAACATTGGCTTTAATACGGTTCCAAATGTTGAGAAACGACCGCCTTTTTTAATGGTCAACTCTTCTAATATCTCATCAAAGATCCGATATGCCATGTAAATAACGATAAAAACAAGGATAATCATATAAATCGAATTTAGAGATGCAATTAATCCAATACTGATATCCAGTTTCATTAACGAATGCAGGCTCCCATAAAGAATAATGATGATCAATATTGGAATACGAATGATTTCGACAATGGCATCATCAAGTAACGTTTCCGTCTTTTTGACAATAACCATGATCACTTTTTTGGTAACAAAATAGACAAGAAACGCAATAGATGCCCATATTATGATACTTAGACCAAAAGCACCATACGGACCATCTAAGGGTGCAGGTAACGGATTTTGAACTCCACCTATGATAGTATTTTCCTCTCCACTACTAATACCGGTTACTGCAATTGAAATTGATTTTGAAATTGAAAACGTCTCAGTTTGATTCAGTTGCCTAAATGTAAATATTACCGTAGCATCTTTTTGTTTGACCTGAGGATATTGAGGAATATCCACAGAGAGACCTATGATTTGATATTGCTGTGATTCATCTAAAACGAAATAATCTTTTGAAATTCTATAATTCCATGAGTCAAGTCCAGTTACCTTGATACGAACCACATAATTCTGACTTGAATTTTTATATACAGTCCAATTGAATTTATGTGTTGAACCAATGAATTCACTTACAGAATATTCATCATCCTCGCCGATAAGTGGTAGGCTATCAATTGATTCTGCAGAACTAAGAAGTGTAAAAGAAGAAATTAGTAGTGTAAGAATGATTGATAAGATGATTTTCCTGTTGAGATCTATCCGACTCATAAATGACGCAAAGTTAAAAATTAGTACATAAACTTATCTACATAAACAATACACCAAATCTTATCTTATTCTCAGTTACTTCACAACGTATTCATATTATCAAAAAAGGATTCAAGATATTCTTTGGCATCTTCA
Organism: uncultured Thermoplasmatales archaeon; assembly: GCA_964414035.1. Lineage (GTDB taxonomy): Archaea > Thermoplasmatota > E2 > DHVEG-1 > DHVEG-1 > EX4572-165. The sequence continues at coordinate 2,262 of CAYPUK010000127.1, forward strand.
ACATCTTTGTAATCATAAATGGTGACGTAGTCAAGATCATCTATTGGCATGCCTCGGATCATAGTTGATAGTTTATTTGGCCAATACTCTTTTTGATAGAGGCCAATGACCCGAATCTGATTTAATCCTAACCGAGGTCGAAGATAGGCATGCGCAAATTCAATACCTGTTCCTAAACTTGGTATTGAGAGTTCAAAAACAGTTGCAATCACATCGCCTTCTACAAAATTAATCATTTTATCTCGAACATACCTTCGCCGTGCTAAGTCTTCTTTTGGTAGTGGACCTATTGACTTTTCCAAATGCTGAATTGCTTCAGTATAACTTGTGCCAGTGGTATGTTCGGTAACGACATTATATCCCATATCTTTGATTTTGTTGATTATTGCTCGGTGAACTGCAGCTCGCTGTTTTCTATTTTGAGCACCTTGAATTGCTCCTCCATAAAATACATCCATATTTTAAACCATATTTAAAGATAATATTTTAATTTTATCAATAAACCTATTAATTGTATAAAAAATTGAAAAAATAAAAAAGATTTTTATATTGGGAATACTATTCGGTTTTTAGGCGGAGAGATGGGAATGCACGGTGAGTACTAAAATTTTTTTTACCCTACAATGGTACTCCTCCGCCTGCCTCCCCCATGAACGTTTTCTGAAGATAGTAGGAAGATAATGATAACAATATTTTTATACTGGATTTAACAATAAAAAAAGGTGACTTGATATGAATAATAAAACATGGTGGTTTCACCTCATTTTAGTGTTTTGTGTATTGTTTACTATTGTAACACCATCTTTTTCTACTGCTATTCAAGGTAAAAATATATTTACCACATTGATGAAAAAAACACAAGACCCTGGATCGGTGAGTATTGATGAGATTGTTCCAAAGGATGATGCATTTCATGGGACAACCTCATTTCCTTCGATTGAATGGTGGTATTTTGACAGTATGTTCGTTCAAAACTATAGTGCTCATGTTGGATTCAAGATCATTACATATCAAGGATTAAATTTATTAAAACCTTCCATCAACATCTATCAAGGAACTACACTTATTGCTAATGAAACTAAGATAATAACTCCATTTGATTTTAAAACTTCACAGGACCAACCATATATTGAAATACACTCAACTCCCGTAATGAAATTTAACAAGACAAATTATGAAAAAAATGGAGAATGGGAATATCATATCTGTTACGAAATTGATGGTGTTGGAGTCGATTTACAATTTATCAGTGAGACGAAAGGTTGGAGATATGAAACGCCTCATGAAGGATGGACCGTTGCAATCCCGCAAGGAAAAGTCTCTGGAACGATATCATTAAATGATACGGAGATTAAGGTAAATGGTAGAGGATATCATGATCACAACTGGAATTTTAGTCTAAAAACACCGGCAAGAGGATGGTCATGGTATTGGGGAAAAATCACGGGGGAAACCTTAAATTTAGCCTGGGCTGAAATCAAGGAAACAGGTGTTTTACCACAGACATTTTCTGATAAACTTGGAGTGTTAAACACCCAGGAAGATGAATTCGTTGTTATTGATCCAGAGCATATCAAATTTTCAGCTGAATCCTTTGTATTCAAAAATAATCGTTTCATACCAACAAGATTTCACCTAACCTTGGACCAAGATGATGTGTTCATCGATGTTACTCTTACTTCAGTAGAGCTCCATCGATCTGATCCTAGTGTGATGACCTTACATTACTGGAGATATTTTGTTTCGGTAACCGGCATAATTTCATATAAAGATACCACAGAATACTTAGATGGCAAACTCCAGATCATGGAATATATGAGATTTTTTTAAACAAATTATTCGGTATATATCTTTTCAGAGAACAAAATATATTTGATTCTTTTTTTTACAGGTAGTTGTTGAATGCTTATGAACATAGAAATCCTTAAATGCTTAGAAGGAGCAAAACAGGCAAAAGGACTCACCGTCATCATTGATGTATTCAGAGCTAGCACTACTATTTTAGCTGCGTTACATCAGGGAGCAAAACATATCAAACCTATCGAATCTATTCAAGAAGCATTATCGATTAAAAAACAAAATCCTTCATGTATCTTAGTCGGGGAACGAAATGGAAAAAAACTTTCAGGATTTGATTATGGTAATTCACCAGCAACGATGATGTCATTAAATTTAACCAAAAAATCGATTGTGTTATCAACTTCATCTGGTACTAAAGGAATCTGTAATGCAGATCAATCCTCAGAAACACTCATAGCAGGATTTGTAAACATATCAAAAACGATATCATACATCAAAAATAAAAATCCAAACCATCTAAGTCTCATTCCTATGGGACTGAACGCGACAACTCCTGCAATAGAAGATGACCTCTGTGCTGATCTCATCAAAAAAAGATTGCAGGATCAATCTGTAAACTATCAAGATTACATTGAACCAATCATGGAAGGTGGTGGAATTAAACGATTGCACAATCTCAGACAAGAAAAAGACATTTCATATTGTTTAACACAAGATCTCATTTCAATAATTGCTTCATATGATAAAAATAAAGGAAAAATTGTACCAATTTATTATTAATATTTTCTACAAAATATTTTTATACATTTCTTCAGTTACACCATATAGTTAATGGATGTTAAACTTAACTTAATCCGTTAAACGGAGGAGGCATTAAATGAATTATCAAATACAACAAAACAAGAAGCAAATATACACCATTATTATGACAGTATTCATAACAAGTTTATTCATTTTCCCAACGATTTTATCTGAGTCAACAACTCAATTACAACATAAAACCATCAGTAACACATCTAAAATTGGTATTCTCATCATAAATTATGGGGAACCAACAACATTCACTGATGAAACATACCAAGATTTCAAAGCCTATATGAATCATATGCTTCACGTAGGAATGCTTCCTAGTTTCCTAAAAAATATCGATAAAGGAACAATTCTTACTGACATGAACGCTGATTCCTGGTCGCTACCCTGGGAGCGAGAATTAATAAATGCATGGGGCAAACCCGTGCTTCCTTTTGCTTTGTATAGCCCAGGAATTGAAAAAATGCATACGTCACCGCACTATTTCCTCCCATTTTTTGGTCCTGGTTTTGGAGAAGCTGACATTTATGAACAGGCAACATTAACCGCGTATCAATCTTGGAAAAACATGGATAACCACTCACCATACAAAGACCATACCGTCCCACAAATAAACAATGTTATCGATCAACTCAAAGAAAGTTATGCGGAAAACATTAGTTGCACAATAGGCTTTGGATTTGAAAAAGGAAGTATTGCTGAAGCAACGACCTATCTTATTGATCAAGATATTAATGTTTTGATTGCTGCTCCACAAATGGTTGTTGATTCCGATTTCGAAGGAGATCTACACTGGTATAAAGAAATCCATGAAACCTTAGATTCATTAGACCTTGACATACCTGTTCATATTGCAAAACAAATCGGTTCACAACCATCTTTTATTCAAAGTATCGTATTAAAAACACAAGAAGAACTCGCAGAACTACCTAAAGATGCTCAGGTTTCTTTGTTCTTATCTAATCATGGTTTTCCACCTGTAACATGTGGATCGTATGATTGTGGATCAGATTCATATCATGCAAATGCAAAAGAGGCATTCAACTTAGTTAAAGAAGCAATAACTGAAAATATTACTGAACAAAATCTCTTAGAAATTAAACAGATTTATGCAGAATTTGCGGAAGGAAGTGATGATCCAAATAACCAAGTACTGAGTCCTCTTGAAGGACTTAATCGGTTGCCATCAACCTGCACTCACGTAATCAACATTCCTTATGGATTCATTGGAGAGACTACGGATACCCTAAATGCACTTCGTGATGCTTTTGGGGTTGAAGGATGGGATCAAAACTATGAAACTATCTTTACATATGATGAGGTAACTGTTACCATCACTTCTTGTAAGTTTCATGATTCACTCAGAGAAGAAGCATTATTCGAAAGTATTACTGATGAAATAGAAAAAATCATCAGTTAACATTCTTTATCTCCTAGCATATCTTTATGTACGCTTGATTTGTTGAAGATTATAGAATTATGAGTTCGATTCGATTACAAAAGTATTTAGCACAATGTGGAGTGGGATCTCGGAGAACCTGTGAATCATATATCACACAGGGAAGAGTAAAGATCGATGGAAAGGTTTGCACAACACTTGGGACAAAAATAGATCCATCACATCAAAACATCATGTTTGATGAAGAAGAAGTACATCCAAAACCGATTACGTGGATTATGTTAAACAAACCACCCGGTTACTTAAGCACCGCAAAAGATCCAAGTGGAAAACCTACATTTCTAGAATTACTTCCAAAAGATAAACATCATCTCTTTGCCGTAGGCAGACTCGATTTTCTAAGCGAAGGCTTACTATTAATTACGAATGATGGCTATCGAGCGAACAAACTTATTCACCCACGATATGAAATAGAAAAGGAATATTTGGTGATCACTCCGGATAAGATCACTGCTGAACAACTGAACCAATTGAAAAACGGATTTACCATTCAACATGATTTTCTAAAAGTAGAACGAATCCATCAGATTAATGATTTTAATATGAAGAATCAGCGGATGTATTCAATCATTATCAAAGAAGGAAAAAATCGGCATATAAGAAGAATGCTGGATTATATAAACATTCGAATTAAAAAATTGAAAAGAGTTCGGATTGGCCCTATTAATCTTGCTGATGTCTCAAGTGGCGAGTGGCGAAATCTTACCAAAGATGAAATACAAAAGATACATGATCTATGCAAGCCGGTTGATGATTAGGAAGAAAAAGAATTAGCTATCTTTTAAAAAATGAAAAGAAAAACAGGTTTATACCTGTTTAAAAGACGCTATGTTCATCGCTTATTTATTCGTATGGACAATTCCCATTTCCAGGACCGAAACCAGTGCCATCACGTGGTCCAAGTCCTTGCATGCCACCACGTTTATGTTGATGACCTGTTCCATCCATTGGTCGAAGATCGTTCATACCATCACCATCTTCATCAACCCAATTATCACATATGCCATCGTCATCCTCATCAATGAAGTTTTCTCCAAGATATTGTTTTTCTTCAGCACCAGGGCCATAGCCCGCAGATGCCAGCCCAACGGCTGCCACGATGGCAACCAATCCGATTGCTACGATTACAAATTTTTTCATAGTTGTTTTCACCTTTTATCTCTTATTTTTGGGAAACACCAATTCCATTGGATGCTGTTGATCACCGACCAACGTCAACACCCGACGTGGTGCTTCTGATGAAAACGTTTGGTTGAAACCTTATATAAAACCCTGCTGAAACCAAGGATATAATCGTTTCAAATAGTGAAACAAAACCATAATAATACAAAAAAAGAATACTTTTTTTAAGAAAACAGTAAATGAACTATTATCGTCTAGGAGATGTTAACGATGCATAAAAAAAGGTCAATTTTACTTATCTTGATTCTACTCATCTTCATTTTTTCAACAACTTCGATATTTTCAGCAGAAAATGAATCAGATGATGCTCAGTGTAATAACAGTCAACCAATGAATGGTCAACAAGGAACCAATAATCCTAGAAATGCCAATTCACCGTTCTATCAGGGTATGGCGGCATGGATTATCGTAATCATTGTAGTCGTGATTTTAATCATATCAATGTATCTACTTATCACTCGTAATATGAAAAAACAAATGCAAAAAAATGCTGAACTCATCCAATATATGATTCATGATAACAATCAAAATCGGAATAATGCAGAAAATGTGAGTTCTCAAAACCAAACTGGATCAATGGAGAATATAAAATCCTCTGTTGATGGAACTGAAATTCAAAAAACCATGTTGAAATTTTTAAATTATAATGAAAACAGAGTCATTAAAAAATTAATCGAAAAAGAAGGATCCATTCTTCAATCTGAGATAAGCCGAATGCCAAATATGGGGAAAGTAAAAGCACACCGAGTACTACAAGATCTTGAAACCAAAGGTATTATAAAAAAAGAATCCTATGGGAAGACAAATAGAGTTATTCTTGATGAAACGATACAAAAGATTTTTCTAAAAACAAAAAAGAATGATCAAGATTAAAATTCACTTTTTCTCTTTGTAAATTTAATTGGGATGATTACGTAGATGTTAATTGATTTAAGAAGAATGCACTAACTTTAACAGAGATAATTAACAAGCACAATAATATAACTAAAGTCCCACCAAGGACAATAAAGGTGTAGGATTGCAGACCTCGTGCGAGTTCTACTAAGGAAAAACCAATACTTGAGATTAAAAGCATAATTAAGGACACACTGTACAATAATAAGATATCAGATTTTTTACCAATATACTTACTTCCAAGTGGTGCAGCAATAATTACTCCTGAAAGAAATGAAAAAACAAACAACCAGATAATCAAGCCAGTTGATTCTCCTTGGGTAAATGCAAGAAAAAACGCTAAAAATGGTATTGATGCAATAGCAGGTAAGATCATGGCAACTATTTTTCCAAGAACAAAGGATTCTGCTGAAAGTGGTACTGATTTAATCAACCAAACCTTGTTTTCCTCTGTTAAAAACAAGTTTAGAGTGATAAACACTGCAGTATAGACTACTAAAACGTATATTCCAACGAAGGCATACGTTTCTACTGAAAGATGATTTGTAAAAAATCGAAGTTCTTCAGGAAGGAATAATGATTGTCCAAATACTGCAAGATAGCCTGTACTTATTCCTAGAAATGATGCAGAAAAAACAATGCTTGCCAGTAAGCGTTCTCGCCATAGAAAAACCCATTCTTTGACGCAAACCGACCAAAATGAACCTGGGAATTGAGTGCTTTCATCTTTGTGAATCTTGTTTTTTTGTTGCTGAAAAAGATATCCCTTTAAAACATTTCGTGAACTAATCCAAAATAAAACGATATAAAAAATTGATATGAAACTGAGGACAACCCAATTAAACGAAAGCCAAAGAAAAAGCAATGGACTCATTAGCAAGGGAATGAACCATCGATACTTACTAAAAAGTAGATAGCACAAGAGTGATCCAATGATGCCTGCAAGAAGGACTGCAGCGGTGAGGAATAAATATGGTATCGTGCCTTCAAAGGAAAGATGTAACAGATAGATGAGGAGTGTGTAAAAACCAGATAAAACCGCCCAGAATCCTAGATTTGACCATATAATAACGAAAACGATTTCTGATAGAATCATTGATTGTTTCTTTTGAGTTGATAATGCATAAACTAATGCATGGTTGGTAATGAACAATCGGTAGAAGTCATATGCAGCTTTTAATAGGAATATGCCAAAGATGGCAAAAAAGAGTTGTTTCGTTGAAATGAAGATATCCAAACTAAAGAAAACTAGGCTGATTCCAGCAATCATCATCACAGAAAACACAGCCATAGAAAAAAATAAAACATAAAGCAAGGGAGATTGTGTTAAGTTCTTTTTAAATGATCTCCATGAATCTGTGATAACAAGATTAAATGTTTCTAACATGATAGTTACATTCCAGTGATTGAAAAATAAGATTCCTCAATGGTAGTATACGAATTCAATAGTTTTTTTACTGATTCAGAAGCAACAATAGTTCCATTCACTAGAAAATACACGTAATCAGCAACTTTTTCAACTAATGATCCTGAATGAGTTGCTATTAGCGTGGTACCTTGTTGTTTCATAATGAATTGTTCAAGAGTTTTTGCAGTAAGGGGATCTAATCCCCAAACTGGTTCATCTAACAAAAGATTTTGCGGATGATGAAATAATGCAGCAATCATCGAAATCTTTTGTTTCATGCCCTTTGAATATCCATTTATTTCCACATTTAATGCATCTGAGATCCTAAGAAGATGAGCAAATTCTTCGATTTTCTTTTCAGGTTGATTGATATTTCGAAGAGATGCTAGATACAAAAGGAATTCTTTTCCAGTTAACCGGTTATAGAGATAGGGCATTTCTGGTAGATATCCAATCGTTTTTCGAATGTGGTTGGAATTTTTTTTTATCGAATGACCATCGATCATAATATTTCCTTGATCAAAGGATAAGACTCCTGCACAGATCTTTAATAAGGTACTTTTTCCTGCACCATTTTCACCCATTAATGCAGTGACCGTTTTATCATTGAATGTACAAGAGATGTTATCTAATGCAAGAAATGATCCGTATGTTTTCGTAAGAGATTCTATGCTGATCATGAAAGTTCATCCCGCAGATATTGTAATGGTAGTATCTAAAAATAATTACGGTTCTTACCCTAAAGTGAGTGTAACATGTTAATAAAGTACATATGTTAGAACGTTATTTATTGCATTATGCATTTTCAACAAATTCATGGAATCGCTTTTATCCTGTTGTTTCTATCACTTTTGACAGTAGGCTGTTTGGATTCCCAACAAGATAATGATAATGAAAATGGAGAAGAGGTAACAGTTACAAGAGTGATTGATGGAGATACCTTAGTTGTTCAGTTTTCTAATGATTCGATGGCAACCATTCGTCTTCTTGGCGTTGACTGTCCTGAAACCTCAATAGAAAAAAATAATGCGTATGAATATCAAAATATTACTAATCTTAGTTGTTTAACCTATTATGGTAACCAAGCTAAAACCTATGTTACTTCTTTATTGAATAACTCAAAGATTATTATTTCTTATGATGATCAAGCACAACGAGTGGATCAATATGGTAGATTTCTCTGTTACATAACTGTTAAATCAACAGATTTCAATGCACAGTTGATAGAGGAAGGATATGCCCGTGTATATACTCTTGAAACGTTTACTAAAAAGCAAGACTATCTTTTACTACAACAAGACGCAATGGCAGAAAATATGGGATTATGGGGATGCATCACATCGAACCATCCGTTGATTATTGATTCCGTTCATTATGATGCCAGGGGAAACGATGAAGATAACCTTAATGATGAATATGTTGTTTTAATAAACTCTGGTGATGAGGTAATTCGTCTGAGCGGATGGAGTATGCATGATGAACATGGAAACACATTTGATTTTCCAAATGGATTCGTGTTAACGCCATCTCATTCAGCTACCATCTATACAGGAAGTGGAACAAATATGACCACAGCGCTTTATTGGCATCATGAAACACCGGTTTGGAATAATGGTGGAGATACTGTATTTATCAGAAATGAAAAAAATGAGATTATCGTTACATACTCATGGTAATTTTATAGAATAAAAACAATAATTTTATATATTCGAACGTATCATTTTATATGTTGGAAGGTGATTATTTTATACATGCATAAAATGATAGAAGAAATTGACGCATCTGATTGGTCAACAATACTTGAAAATCAAAAAAAACCATTAATGATCATGTTTTATGATCCCTTCTGTCCGCACTGCCAATCAATGGATTCGCCTTTTTCATCTCACGCCAAAACATTCAAAGAAAAAATAGCCTTTATGAAATTCAACATTCAACAAAACCAACAAATCCCCTATTTTTATGGTGTTCATTCCGTCCCAACTTTTATCTTCTTTTGCCATGGCAAACCAATAACCGTACTCACTGGAGAAGTTCATCCTTCTATTCTAAAACATACCATCGAAGATGGGCTACTTCATGGCACACAATGCGCAGATCAACGAACTGAGATTAACTACGAATTCACTGGATACCTCTAAAAATCAATATAATTCTATTGATAAGAACTCATCCGTTTAATGCCCTCTACGATATGGTCATGATCATAAACCAATGGTCCATAAGACAATCGGATGCCATGATTCATACTTGGACCAAAACCCACACCAGGAATTACTAGTGTCCCTGTTTCTTTTAACACTTGTTTTACAAATGAAACCGGATCAACTTGATTAGGCGTTGGACAAACCGTGTATAATCCTCCCTTAGGTTCTAAATACGGCCATTCTAAATAGGTATCAATCGCAGCGGTTAACACCGTAGCTGTTTTTTTGTAAAGTTGCCGAATGTGGTCAACATACTCTTTTACAAAACCATTTTTCAATGATGATTCTAAAAATTGAGCAATAGCCATACTATGCAACGTATCAGGTGAAAGAAGCATTGATTCATTGATTTTTTCAAGACCCTGCACCACAGATTGATTTGCTTCAATCCATCCCAACCTTCGACCAAGACTACTCAACCATTTGGAATGAGAATGAATACCGATTACTTGTGGCATATCTTCTGGAGACCACTGAAAACATGAAGGCATTTCATCAAACCATAATGCTTTATATGCAAAATCAAGAATGAGAAAACCATGATGGTCTTGCATAATATCTGCAGCTCCTTTCAAAAAATCATCAGATGGGATCTGACTGGTAGGATTATCAGGAACTGGAAGGATTAATGCTTTAGCACCTTGTTCTACAAATTCTTGTAGTTCATCTAATGATTGCTGAGGATTGGATAAATACGTCCAAGTAGAAGCATCTAATGCGGAAATAAAACGAAGTGTACTGGACGGCAAAGCGATTTTTACGGCATTTGCATAATTTGCATAGGTTGGATCAAGAACACAGATGTCATCACCTGGATCAGCGATCACTCGCAAGACATCATGGAATAATTGAGTTGATGATTGGCCAAGAACAATGTTTTTTTCTGAAATATTTTTTACATCATACACATTTCGTTCTAATTGAGCGAGTTGATACCTGCAAGATTCATTGCCAATGATTGCACTATATCGACCAGTTTTATGAAATGCCTCTTTATCCCTGCAAAGATCCGTATAGATTTTCCGTAATGGTTCAGGAGCAAAATGATTACACCATCCTCCACCAAAAGAAATCATTGTTTCAGGGTTAACCCCCATTTCTTTGATGTTTGATGGTTCAGCCATTTTCATAATGGTTTGAATCGGAGATAATCCTTGCAAGGTATCTTCTACCAGATGAGATAAACTTGCTTTTTTATCATTAAGATTTGTGTTGGATGACATCACTATCATGATTTCATAGCGTATCTTAAATGCTTTGATTACTGAATTGAAAACTTGATTCAAAACATCATAAAATCTTTAGAACATCTCTTGTTGTTGAACCTAAGAGTTCATCACCATCATAAGCAGTAACTGATAGTTGATGTATCCCAAAACTAGATTCATCCCATTTCCAAGAAAACGGTGGATCTACATCTACTGCCTTTTGTTTGCCATCAACAGAAAAGCTGACCGAGGAAACCTGATTACCATATTCACCAGTAACCGATGCGTTAACCGTAAGTGGACCAAGTGCCATGGTGATTGGAAAGACATAGAAATCAGTATACAGGATTCTAAAAGAAGTATACTCATCGAACACGTAAAGACTTCCTTGACCTGGTTTTTCAATAACTACTGCGGGAGATGCTAGATCTTCTCCAATTGGTACAAAGTCTATGCCCGTGTAACGATGACTTGAAAAAATAGGAATTTCTGGGTTCCAATGTTCATGGATTCCAAGACTTTCTTCAACATATGTTCCATCATTTTCTGGATCATAGGTTTCTTCTGGTGGTTCAGCTGCTTGATGTAAATAGTTTTGTGATCCCTCTAATGGAATAGGGCCTTCCGTGTGAAGGAAATCATACATGACCGAATCAATGGCCACAGGATCTTGACTGAAAAATAAGCTATTCGTCCAATCATCGTTGAATGGATACATGTGAAAATGAGTGATTGTTCGATGATCACGAAGCGTTCCAAATAATCCATCTCCTAAGAATAACACGGTTTTCTTGCCAAGGTCTTCATGAGCAAACAAATCAGTTTGAGGTGCTGCATTACCCATGAATTGCCCCGATTCATGATATGGATGGATCTCCATCACGGGTTCAATAAACGTACCGAACATATTCTTTCCAGATAAGGTGACTCCATGATTGATGGGATGTTGTTTTAACAATGGAATGTTAATGATGTAGGAAGCATCTACTACACATTCTGGCAATGTCCAAATAGTTCCATCGGAAAAATGAAATTGTTTTTCACTTGGAATGACTTGTTGTCTTCCTGGTGCTCCACCCATTGAATCGATGAATTCAACGTTTGGATACTCTGCAACAATAGGATCATAGAACCAATCGGGCATCGGTCTTGATGCATCATAAATAATAATATCTTCCTGATTTATGCCAATAGAGTCAACAAGTTGTGAAAGAAGAACATTGACGACAGTTGGATCTGCATCACGTTGATTATCAACTTGATCATAGTCATCAATGAAATCAAGTGGATTCCAACAATTATTCAAATTAACTTTGATCGCAAGTTTTTCTCCTGTTTGATATCCTTGACTTCCCCTGTTGTTTTCTTCGTTTACATAGGTAAATAAGGTGTCCCATGCTTCAGATAAACTATCAGTACCAGTTAAGGTCTTTACTCCGTCTTCCATCATCTCTTCAATTACTGTTCGATCATTATTCTGTGGTTCCCACCAAAATCCATCGAGATCTTTTTCAGTGGCATCAGGATTCCAAGTCCAGACTACTCTTCCGGGTGAAACACCTTGAGGTATTCCCATTGGTTCATTTGGAATGGGGGTCCATGGCTCATAGGTTGGACCAGTAGCCATATTTGCAAATCCAAATCCGGTGATGCTACCAAGTAAAATGAAAAAGGATAATACTGCTGGAATGAGTGCAGTTGTTTTTCTTTTTGTTCTTTTCATTAGTTGAATTGTAGTATAAAGAATTCCACTCCAAAATGCAACATAACCAAGTGCAATAGGAATTGCTATTTGTTGACAGGGATATTGAGATCGGGTTGGCTTTGGAATGACTCGAACAAGAAACCAAATAAGTGCAATAATGCCTGCTAGGTGAAACCAGATTCCTTTTGCATGTTTAAGGCGGTGAAAAAAATGATATTTACATTTCATATGCTTGCCCCGCATAAAAATAAGATATAATAAACTATAAAGGTTTCCCTTTTACAGCATAATAGGAAGATCTTTTTTGTACATTTATAGATTATTTTGAATGAGTTGTCTACTTGTTAGATCACACCTTTTTCACGGAGACTCACGAATTCATTGTTACCAATAACAATATGATCTAGGATTGATATGCCAAGGATCTCTCCAGCATTCATTAGATTTTTTGTCACTACTTCATCTTCTTTGCTTGGGGAGGGGTCTCCGCTTGGATGGTTATGTACTAGAATAAGTGAATTTGCACTTACTTTTACGGCTAAGTTGAATACTTCTCTTGGATGAACCAGTGATGAATTAAGTGTCCCTTTTGAGATCAGGTGTTCTTTGATGATTTGATTTTTGGTGTCAAGGTAAAGGGCCATGAAATGTTCTTGTTTTAAATGGATCATTTCATCTGAGAAGTGATTGAAGACGTCTTGTGCATTGGTAATTTTTTGTTTAAAACCTTTTTTTTGTAGTTTATTTGCCCGTCTGAATATTTCAAACATGGCTGATATTTTCAATGCTTTTACATCTGTGTCTACGAGTTTTTTTAGTTCATCGAGTTCAAGAGTTGCTAATCGATGAAAATTTTGGCTTTTTAAAATTCGATGACTCATATCTATTGCGTTTTCTTGTTTATTTCCACGTCCAAGTACGATTGCGAGAAGTTCTGCATCTGAGAGATGGTTAGCACCTTTTCGTTGTAATCGGATACCTGGTCTGTTGTATCGTGGTATTTCATAAATGTTCATGCCCGTCTCACCGAGAATCAGATATTATTTTTTATCTTTTATAGTTTTCTAAATTATAAATTTATTCAATAAAAAATATGAAAATTGGACTGGATAAAATAACAATCATTAAAACTACAATTGCAGATATATAACAAATTTTCCAAGGAGAAAATAACATGAATATCATATTTCCATCTCATTATTCGATGAATAAGAAAAGAATGGCAAAGATCGTTTGTTTTTTCGTTTTGCTCGTTTCGACAATATCTATCATTAGTATAAATCCTGTTTCTGCTGAAGAAATCAATCCTACAACGTATGCACCAATTCTTTATTTTGAAGGACAAGAAACATGTTATCCGATTGATGCAACCTATCACATCGATAACTCAGCAGTATATGTTCATGATGGTGAAACCGCTACACTTGTAGATGATAATCCAACAATTTCAGAATTATCCACGTATACTGAATCAGCCTTTTTCCTTGATAATACTCAAGGATCCTCAAAAGATGCAGATAGCATTATTTCGCATTATCAACAATCAAAAAACCAGTATGATATCATAGTATACTATCGACAATCTGAACAGATGGGTAAAACGGTGCTTCAATACTGGTTCTTTTATGCATATAACAATGGTGATCTCAATGTCCACGAAGGCGATTGGGAAATGATTCAACTCATCTTTGAATCAAGCACACCAACCACTGCTATGTACAGTCAACATCACAGTGGACAACAAATCCAATGGAATGAAGTAGATACTACTTCCACTCATCCACATGTGTATATTTCAAGAGGAAGCCATGCAAACTACTTCCGATCCTTTTCTGGAAAGCTTGGCGTTGCAAGTGATACCGTAGGAAACAATGGGTTGATTTTAACTAATGAGGATTATCAATTAGTAGAATTAACCAATCAAAGTTGGTTGTCATTTGCTGGAAGATGGGGAGAAATGCAAGAAGTTGAGGATACACTTCTTGGATTCAGTGGTCCTTTTGGGCCTGCATTTAGAGAAAACGGGAATATGTGGAACAACCCCGTGGGATGGGGTGGAAGCCTACCTGTTTTAAACACATCTCTTTTGCCTGTCGAATGGTTACTTTATAACTTTGTCACCATCTTTTTTGTTATTACTGCGCTTTCCATCGCGCTGTTATCTTTTAAATTATATCGACGATCAAAAGATCATGGTTTTGGACCTCGATTCTTCTCTTTTTTGTATATCGATGGAGTTAATGTTCATAGTATAGGAAACATACTGTTTTTTGCAGGAATTGCAGTTGCAATCATTGGATTAGTACTTCCATGGTATTCACTTTCTGCAGCAGTGACCGTTGAAGATTACACCACAGACGGATTCATTGATTTTTTACAAATTGATGGATTAAACGGCGTGCAATTAACATATCCTGGGGCTAATGGACCAATCGCCATTGGTTCATTCATCTTGCCGTTCTCACTAATCATTGCTATTGGTTTTGTCTTTACCATGTTCAAAGCAATAGGAATACAGAAAAGCAATGTCTTAGGTAGAAGCTATCTTTGGAGAGGAATATCCCTTATCATTCCATTTATCATTCTTATTATCGTCATTTTTAGTCTTGGCAGTATCATTCCATCACTGGTTCCTGAAGACATGGGTGCAAATGAGATAACTTCAATATTTTCCTCACTATCACAAAATCCACTTTCCGGATCAGAAACAATTACTTTATCAGATGCAAGTATGACTGGAAGTATTGATATGACCTGGGGATTAGGAACTGGAGGGTATCTTTTGTTAATTGCAGGAATTATATTGGCAATTGCAGGTTTTCTATTAATTACTGCTCGGAGAACGTTTTATTAATAAAAATTAGCAGGCCTCATTCTTTTAAAAAAATAGTTCTTTACCTGTTCTACTAACGAATCATCCTTAGATTGGGAAAGGAGGCGGGGTGAGGGGGATGAGATGGGAAAGATCCCCCTCGAAAAGGAGGGCACAAGGGGCGGAGGGTACGATTTAGTGTTCTCTCTTAAATCTCAATCTTTTTTACTGCTCGAATATGATGAAAAGGAAGTTGAACCATGCCGTTTTGATTTTCAAGTATTATGATTTTCTTTTGAGTGTCAACTGATTTTACATATCCACTTTGCACGATGCCTTGGGAATCATCAGAAGGAACTAATGCGACTTTGCAATATGAACCAGTGATATTTTTCAAAATGTTCATGCAGATTGCATCTCCCTTTTTTCTGCACTATTCTTTATTGATTCCTCCTTTCGTGCTCGTTGCTTAATAAGATACAACCAATTATCCACCTTTTTCTCATCCTTTTTCATCTCGACCATCATGTTAAAGGTTGTCAAGATTAATATTTAAATATATGCTGAAAAACAAATCTTTTGACAAAATTACATTACCGAAATGGTTTAGAAAAAATAAAGAAAAATCCAACAAAGAAAAGACAAACACTAAACAGAGAATTATTCAGTATCCTGGGTTACATCCTCAGCTTTTTTTACCTTTTCCAAGGTAACATTAATGATGTCTCCATACTTCCAATTACGGGATAAAAAATCAATTTCTGATTCCACATGAATCAAACGACGAGGATCATATTTTTGTTTCCCTTTGAACATTGGAGGCATCACTTGTTTTAACATTTGAGAAAGCTGCTGTTGCATTTCAGGAGGGAATGGGGAACCATTCGGACCAACTCCACTTACCTGGATAGGTGGCTGATCCATTTCTTGAGAATGATTATATTCAAGTGGATCCACAGGTTCCATGACCACTTCAACATATCCTTTCTTTTGTTCACTTGGTTTAATCGCTTTGATTTGATACGGCAAGGTTACTCTATCTTCAACCATATACATCCAGGATATGAGGGGTGGTATAAGAGCATTGTCATACATATATCTAAAGTAAATATGGTACAGAGAAACATACGATTACAAAAGTAAAAAGATGATAGCCCAACTTATCACATTTGCAAAAACCATGTATCCAGCTAAAAATGAGGATGCAGAAACGCTTAGATTAAACCATTTGAAACCAACCAGAAAAGTAACAGTAAACACTATTGCGGCAATCACCAGTAAACTTCCAATTGAAGAACCAAGCAACCATTCAGAAAGAATACCAAAAAAGCTTAATACTACAACGCTACTGACTAATTTTCTTCGAGAAATAGTGCTAAACCAGGATTCTTTTTCCATTTTGAAAAGCACTAATAAAAACAATCCCAAATACAAAAACAACATATTTGCCGCAAAATCAAGCAATGTAACCAGAACAAGCCAAAGAGCAAATCCAGGTTGTTGCACATCAGTAATGGCAGAAGCTGGTTGAAAAGAAGGAGTTGTTTCAGGATAAACGGGTATAGGATTAGCCAAGCCCGACATCGGCAGAAGCATTATTAAAAAAATGAAGAACAATAAGAATAGGAAAACCGTATTCTTTGTATCAAAAGATATTGATCTGCTGTTCTTACTACTATAACTCATATGTGTAAAAGTATTATCCTTCATCTTTAAAAATACACGGTTTATATGCGTGGTTGTTATGACTAATCATTTAAAAAAACCAATTCTTTCTTTTGATTTAGATGGAACCCTTATGAAACCAGGATTTGGAGATAAAGTCTGGTTAGAAGGATTACCAAACATTTATGCAATGACTCACAACATTTCTTTTGAAGAAGCAAGAGACCAGTTACTTGCCGCATATGATACCCTTGGAAATGAACGCAGAGAATGGTACGATCTTAACTACTGGATCACTACACTTAATTTAGATATCACTCCAGATGAGTTACTGAACACTTTCTCAAAATATATTACTCCATATTCAGAAGTACCAACGCTTCTTAACCGTTTCTTTAAAAATTATACGCTTATTGTTAGTTCAGCAGCAATGAAACCATTCATTTATATCGAATTAAAAACCGCTCATCTCATGGATTACTTCACAGCATTATTCTCAGCCACTTCAGATACTAAAACGGTGAAAAAAGACCCCTTCTTTTATCAAATGATAACTCAAAAAATGGATTGTAATCCAACCGAAATCATTCATGTGGGAGACAACAAAGAATTCGATTACCTTTCTCCAAAAAAAGCAGGGTTATATGCCATATATCTAGATAGATCACATAACGAAACAGGTGAAGAGATCATCAGTTCATTAACTGAATTTGAAGACGTTCTTCAAAGATATCCATTCGAATAAAAATTATTATTTCTCCCTTTAAATATATAATTGTTCAAAAGAACAAATCGTTTTGGCTAACAAATAAGATGCCGTATACGAATCAAAGCCTACTGAAATTTTCTGATTGATCAGATCAGAAGCAATATGAAAATCACCATGTGGAAAACCTCCAATAACCACCGTTAACGGAGACTGTTTCCCAAACTCACAAAGTTGAGAAAACGATGATTTTTCACCTTGCTCCCAGAGTAAAAAGATTTCTCCTTGTTGATCTGATAACAATTGTTCTAATGATTTTTCTTCAAGAGAAAGTAAGATTTCATTTGCAGTTTCAATACGCTTTTTTTTGTACAATTGCTCCATAAGCCCAATAAAACGATGGTATTGACGCGGCAATCGCGTTTGAGGATTTACCATAATGATTTCTTCATTTCGAGTATGAATATAAAACGTTAGCAAACCGTTCTTGTTAATCATTGAATCCAAAGCAAAAAGGGCGCATCGATGAACAATATCCGGTCGTCCTCTACGAGAATTATCTTTTAATCTTTTCATTGCAGCATGATGATAGCTTGCATCAAGAAGTAAATCAGAAGCAGGTTTCTTTCGTGATTTCGCATAGGATTTAACCTGAGGATGACGGTGAATATGTTGTGGAATGCGTTCGATTTCTGATTCAGCTAAAATCAAGGTCAAGGATTGTTGTTTTTTTGTATTAACCATAGACTTCATTTTCAAAAAATGATATACTCCTGCTTCATTTAAATCAGATGGTGCTTTAGATCTGATGAAAACAGCAATTATTTCACTTATGTGTTCGGAAGTTCTCTAGCAAGCCATAAGACATTGCGAATATAGATGTCATGAGCATTTCTATTACCAATAGTGAATTCAGCATGTAACGGTGAAAGCACAACTCTCCCAAATCCGTAAGTACTTGCAACGATAGCTTTAGTATATTTTATATCTCGATCATAAGGTTTATCTGGCCTCTGAAATGATGCAATAGTAATCACTTTGGGCATGAACAGATTGTTTGTCACAGGACCAGCAACAAGAGGAGCATTTCCTAACATCATACGAACGGATGATCCCATGTATGGTTCTTGAATCGCTGGAATCGTTCTATGGAAATGAATCCGACCTCTTGAGATAGGTAATCGAGACAGAAATTGGATCATGTCTAGCGTTGAGAAATATTTTGGATTTCTGATAATGGATTGTAAGGCAGCTGCATCAGTGTAAACATTAACTAATCCTAGCATTGGTGATAATTCAGCATAACCTAATACTCTATTAATCAATGAGTTATATTGCACGTTCATATGTTTTACTCCAAGCGATCCAAACGTTGAGTCCCCACAGATCCCATAAAATCCTCCGCCACGTCTCACAAATTTCCGTAGTTCATATCGGTACCTAAATGGAGTGAACCAGCCGCCCACCCCACCAGGTGCAAGTACGACGTCGATTCCTTTCCATCGAAGTTTTCCGCTTTGTACATCTCCGTGAGTCCAGGAATCCCAAAATTCAAACACTCTTACATTAACACCATATCTTCTTGCTTCACGTTTTAAACAACGAGTATGAATCGATGTCGATAATCTAGAAGTAGGTGATTTATCAAGGAAATCCCAGTCTTGACGGATGATTGCTACTCGAATTGTTGGTTTTCTATCAAAAAGTGCAGGTGAACTTGGTAACAATGAGGGTAATACCAGTAATGAAAGTATGAAGAGAATTATCATTTGCTTGCGCATTCTAGCCCTATTTTTTTATATACTGGGTTATCCAATATAATTTTTTCCCCTTATATTTCAGTAGTTTTTGAGTGAAGAGAGGGAATGTAGGGATGGTGATTTCTTTAAAATGAGAAAATTGGTGTGGATGAGGAAAGGGATTTTGGCATGCACTACTTTGTGAGAGAAATAAAATTTATGTTAAACCACCTCTACAAACCCCAATAAGTAAATTAAAATGATATATTTAAAACTTTTGTTATACTTTTTTCATAGAAAAAGAGTATAATTTTTAATTAAAATAATATTTCTACGTTCATTCCCATGAATCCCAATGAATTCGAGATTCGTCAAATCGATCAGAAGCAGATTTTTTTACATCAGCAACACCAAAACACACTCCTGAAAAAGGAATAATATCTTTTGGAATCCCGCAAATATTTCTAAAAACATCCATATATTCTTCATTTGGATAGATTCCAATCCAAACGGCACCCAAATTTAGGCTGTGGGCTGCAAGTAACACATTTTCTGTTGCTGCTGCACAATCCTGTGGCCACATATCCAATGATCGTTTATCTTTCTTAGGCGCTGCACAAACCACAATAAATCCTGCGGCATATTTAGCCATAGACGCATACGGATGAAGAGTTGCAACTTTTCCTAATAACGTTTTATCCTGAATGATTACAAATTCCCACGGTTGCTGATTGAATGCAGAAGGAGCTGCCATACCAGCACGTATTAATGTAAGCATGGTTTGTTTTTCAACAGGCACTTGTTTATACCGACGAATACTTCTTCTAGAAAGTAACAACTCTAAACTATCCATACATGAAACCTCGATAAAGCAAATCGAAATACCATCTTTTAAACATTGGTTTTATTGTTTTACACAATTATAATTCTGAGAAAGCGGGGTCAAAATAAACCAATGAATAAATATAAGAGAATCACTATTCATCCTGATGTGGATGGGATCGCAGAATGAAAAAATACATTGCCATAAATGATATCAGGAAATCATTTGTGCTAGATTGATACCCTTCCATATCGTGTCTAAAGAGGGTTGAATCTTCCATGGATGAAGAACTGTCGATTGTAGAGGAAATGCGACGTTTGGAAAAAAACAATTTCAATCAATCAGCGACAGCAAAAAAAACATCTTCATCTACCAATTCACCAACTGTTTTAGCAAATAATAATTTAATGAATGAATCAGAAGAACAAAAAAACAGGCCGGAATCTCATCAAGGAACTAATAAAAATTTTTATAAACTGCTCATTGACAATCTCATTGAAGGTATTCTTATCCTTGATTTTAAAGGAACCGTTCTTTTTGCAAATAGAGCTATAACTAACATGATTGGACTTCAAGACCCTGGAGAAGCAATTGGAAAGAATGCACTTGATTTTGTTGATAAAAAATATCATAAACGAGTGATAAAAGATCAACTGTTAGTTCGAATGGGCAAAGGCGGTTTTTTAGACAGTTATCAAATCAATACATTACATGGAAATAAAATCTGGGTAGAGGGAGTAGGATGTAGAATGAAATATAAAGGAAAAAAGGCAAATGTAGTCTTTATCCGGAATATTTCAGATCGGCGAAAAACATGGGATAGTCTGATTAAACTTGAAAAGAAATACCGGGCAATAGCAGAAATGTCTGCAGATGGAATCCTCACCTTGGATACATCTGGAACCATTCGCTATGTTAATCCTTCATTGCAAACAATAACAAAATACGAGGAGCCCATACTTCTTGGAAAAGTATTTCGCGAACTCTTAGCTGATGAAAGTATTTACCAATTTCAACAACTCCTCCTAGATGTGCGTGCAAAGGCAAAACCAATTAAACATGTGGAACTAGAATTGACTGATGCAGATCAACACCTGGTACCTATCGAATTAAGTATCTCTCCATTAATAAAAGAAGGATTAATTCAAGGCTTCGTCTGCACCATTCACGATATCACTGATCGAAAGAGAGCAGAGGAAGAAATGAGGAAATCTCAACAACTGAAAACTGAATTTATGAACATCGCGGCTCATGAGTTGAAATCTCCAGTAACACCAATCAAAGGATACCTTGATCTAATCGTTTCCGATGATGAAGCTGATGATAAAATAAAAAAATGGGCAAAAGTTTCACTGAGAAATGCAGAACGATTACTCCTTTTGGTGAATGATATCCTTGATGTATCTCGATTAGACAATGATAGTATGCGTTTTGAAATGAAACGATTCGCAATTAAAGGTCTCATTGATGAAATCATTGAAGATATGAGACCAAGCATTGAGCAAAAAGGACTCACCTTCTCTGTTTCAGTCGCCGATGACCTTCCAGAGATATTTGGAGATTTTCATCGATTGCAACAAGTACTCAAAAACTTATTTACTAATGCTATAAAGTTCACAGATGAAGGAATGATTGGGTTTTCTGCATCCGTTGAAAAAGAATCTGCGGTTATAAAAGTTTCAGATTCAGGTATTGGGATTGATGAAGATGAATTAGAAACCATCTTTGAAAAATTCTATCAAGCAGATACCGCTGAAAGTAGAAAACATGAAGGTACTGGACTAGGATTATTTATTTGCAGAGAAATAATTAAAAAACATAAAGGCTCTATCACTGCTGATAGCAACCCGGGACAAGGAAGCACATTTACTATCACATTACCCATATTAAACGATCAAAAAGAGGATAATTGCCAATCATTGGAAAAGATACAACAATAACTATAAATGATAGTATAAAAAAGGGATAGATGATGAAGAGAACCTGCCCAAAATGTCATCAAAAAGCAGTTCGATTATATCGAAGTGTAACCAAGAACGGGAAACGAACATGGGAACCTGTTGCTTGGTATTGTGAATCATGCGGATATACGTATTATGTTGCAAAAGGTACATTGATTTATGAAGCCGGTGGAAAACAATATGATCCCTCATTTGACTCGCATTGTCCATACTGTACTGATAAACTTGTTCGCTTGTATCGACATAAAAATCCAGTTCACGGCCGTCAACAATGGAGTAGTGTCGGTTGGTATTGCAAACGATGTAAGTACACTTGGATGGATGAGGTAAAAGAAACAGTGAAAATATGAAGCAAAAAAGCTGTTTCATCCTAAATTATTAAATAATAGTTGCTGTTTAGGGCAAGGCATACGAATAGAGGAACAAGAATCATGAAACGTAGTTCACGAGTCTGGAAAAAGAAAGGCAAAATGCGCTGGAAATGGCGAAAGAAACGAATGAAACGAGAAAAGAAAAACCGCCGTAAATAATCTTTACCACATTCATTGGGGGGCATGGTGTAACCCGGCATCATTGTGGGCTCCAGTTAAGGTATGATTGCAAGAGGGTCATCTGATTTGATGATGAATAACTGGAGCGATGACCTGAGAAGAGACCCGCCGATCTGGGTTCAAATCCCAGTGCCCCCACTCCTCTACAATTAAGAAAAGGTGAAAAAAAATGTTGAATATTGATATGAAAAATATGAACTTCTTTACCATTCTTTCAGGATTGCTTTTCCTCGCAGGAATTGGATTTTACATCTGGTGGGGAATTCGTTTTGGAGTCTGGGCAGATATTGGTATCTATTCTGTAAGTATCGTTTTTATTCTCGGCGGAATCGTTGGAATATTGCTTTCGCTTTACGAACAACCCGCAGAACAATAAATGATTAAAAAAAGTAGTAAAGGTGTGAACAGACACCTCTTTTTTATTTTTCAGTTTCTATTATTTGTTTCCAAGTAAGAATCGGATTTCTTGTTGCATTGACTTCATCCACCCGGCCTACCACCGTGTTAGAAGGAGCGTTTTTAACAAGTTCAACATCTTCATTAACAATTTTATGGAGAATATGAGCGTATTCATCAAGAGCCTTTTTTGGTTCGGTTTCCGTTGGTTCAATCATCAATGCTTCTTTTACGATCAAAGGAAAATACATGGTTGGAGGATGTACGCCATAATCCAGTAACCGTTTAGCGATATCCATCGCTCTTATTTTCTTTTCTTTTCGCAAACGTTCAGCGCTTAATACAAACTCATGTTTTCTCAAATCTCGATATGGCAGGTCAAAGCTGGGTTTTTCAAGAATCTTCTTCTTTAAATAATTCGCATTAAGAACGGCTATCTCACTAGCCTTCTGCAATCCATCTCCTCCCATCATTAACATATATGTATAAGCTCGCAGTAACACATCGACATTTCCATAGAATCCTTTGATTTTTCCTATTGATTTAGGATGATCATATGTGAACGTGTATGTCTGTTT
This sequence comes from uncultured Thermoplasmatales archaeon, assembly GCA_964414035.1. Lineage (GTDB taxonomy): Archaea > Thermoplasmatota > E2 > DHVEG-1 > DHVEG-1 > EX4572-165. Next base: position 26,166 of record CAYPUK010000127.1, read on the forward strand.
TTTCTTTTGGATGCGAGGAGTTGGAAGGAATGGAACTAAACGTTTTGAAACACCTATTGGCCCACTTCCAGGTCCACCACCGCCATGTGGTGAGGAAAATGTTTTATGTAAATTCAAATGAACGATATCAAAGCCCATATCTCCGGGTCTTGCTTTTCCCATGATCGCATTCATGTTTGCTCCATCATAATACAATAGTCCTCCGGCATCATGAACGATTTTTGCGATTTCAATGATGTCTGATTCAAAGATACCTAACGTATTTGGATTGGTAAGCATGAAACAGGCGGTTTTGTCTGAAACTGCTTTCTTAAGGAGTGAAACATTAACTGTTCCTTCATCTGTTGATGGGATTTCTACTACGTTAAAACCCGCCATTGAGATACTTGCTGGATTCGTACCATGAGATGTATCTGGAGTGATTACATCTACTCGTTCTGTATCATTATTTGATTCATGATATGATCTGGCAAGAAGCATTCCAAGAAATTCACCATGTGCACCAGCTGCCGGTTGCAAGGTGAATGCATCCATACCTGTAAGTTCTGATAGCATTTGTTCTAAATCATACATCATCTGTAATGTTCCCTGCACCGTTGATTCATGTTGATAGGGATGAAGACAAGCAAATTGTGGCCATGAAGCAATTTCTTCGTTGATCTTAGGATTATATTTCATAGTGCAAGATCCTAATGGATACATTCCCGTATCAATTCCAAAATTTCGTTGGCTGAGATGATGAAAATGTCGGATGACTTGAGTTTCATCTAAATTAGGGATATCAACTGATTTTGTTCTTCTTAATGATGACGGTATCTTTTTAGGGGAATCAATATCTTCTTTACATTCTCCAGAGAGATTGTACAATAATGGTTCTTTTACTGAAGGAAGACTCATGCAATCACCTCCTGTAACACAGAAATAAACTGTTTGATGTCTGATTCATCATAGATTTCAGTGATACCAAACAACATCTTATTTTTCATCTGTGGGAACCATTGATCTAATGGCAATCCTCCTTGAACTCCATGAGCGATGAGCGTATCATTTAACGTTATTGGGTCAATTGGACTTTCAATCACAAATTCGTTAAAATGAACGCCAGAAAACGGTTTGGAAAAGCCCTTAATCTCTGTAATAGCATTAGATAATACTTGCCCACGTTTAAAATTTGTTTTACTTATCTTTACAAGATTATTCCCACCTATCCAGGATAAATAAGCTGCAGCTCCAAGTGCGCATAACCCTTCATTTGTACAAATATTACTAGTTGCTTTTCCACGACGAATATGCTGTTCACGAGTTTGCATGGTCATACAAAATGCATCATTTCCGTTGGAATCCTTTGTTAATCCAATGAGTCTACCGGGTATTTGCCGGATATACTTTTTTTTACAAGCAAAAAGCCCTAATCCTGATCCTCCAAAATTCATTGGATTACCAAGCCCCCTTCCTTCACCGATAACAATATCTGCATTATAGTCCCCAGGTGATTTAACGATTCCAAGAGAAAAAGGATCGATTCCAACTACGGCTAATATCTCATGGTCATGAATAATTTTTATAAGGTGATCGATCTTTGATTCAAAGATACCAAAGGTGTTAGGATTTTCAATGTATACTGCTGAAACATCTTTAGATAATTGTTTTTTGAGCGCTGATTCATCGATTTCACCTGTTTTTCCATCAAAAGCAATCTCTTTGATACTGATACCTGGGCCTTTCACATAATTGTAAAGTACAGATTTTTTTTCCCAGGATAAATTCGAAGGGATCAAAAAAACTGATTTCTTAGTGATTCTAGTTGCCATTAACGCAGCCTCGCCAATAGCGGTAACTCCATCATACAATGAGCAATTAGCAACATCCATACCCGTAAGTTCAGCAATCATACTTTGATACTCAAACATAGCTTGCAGAAAACCCTGACTTGCTTCACTTTGATAGGGAGTGTAAGCAGTGAAGAATTCACTTCGATGTTGAATCGATTTAACCGCAGCAGGGATATAATGTGGTTTTATCCCTCCTCCTAAAAAACTGATCATGTTCTGACAGGATTTATTCTTATTTGCTAATTCACGTAATTTTTTTTCTGTGTTTAGTTGTGATAAGCCATCGTTTAAATCAAGTTTTTTGATTTGTACTGAGGATGGGATATCGGTAAAAAGGTCATCGATTGTTTTAAGATTTAAATCCTTAAGCATTTCTTTTTCAAATGCAGCATTTGGTATGAACTTCATAGGCTCCCCAGAGGAGGGTAACAACAAATGATTAAAGAAATTTGTTATTTGAAAAAAACGATATGTACGTACCAAGATGTTTAAATCACGGTATGAACTTATGGGTTTTGATGAAATACTATCATTTTCAAAATGAGCATACTTCGTTATCTATTGGAAAGATAATTTGTTTAGCTAGAACCTATAAAAAACATGCAACTGAAATGAAAACTAATCCTCCACCGGATCCATTGTTGTTTTTAAAACCTGCTAGTTCAATTATTTTTTCTGGTGAATCAATTCAGTATCCTGCTCAATCAACTTGTGTGCATCATGAAGTTGAACTGGGCGTGGTCATTAATAAACAGGCAAAGGATATTTCTAAAAAAGATGCGTTATCTATTGTTGGTGGCTATGTAGTTGGATTGGATATTACTGCTCGTGATATTCAATCGATTGCTAAAAAAAATGGATGGCCATGGAGTATTGCAAAAGGTTTTGATACTTTTGCTCCAATTAGTGATGTTGTAAGTTGTACTGATGTAACTAATCCTAATCATATAGATTTTAGTTTGAGAGTGAATTCACATGTTCGTCAAAAGGGAAATACTTCTGATTTGATTTGGGATATTGAAACCTTGATTTCTCATATTTCTAGGATTATGACGCTTGAACCGGGTGATTTGATTCTTACCGGAACTCCTGAAGGAGTAAGTGAGATTCAGATTGGTGATCAGATAACAGCTGATCTTGATGGATTAGTAACACTTTCAGTTAAGGTTACAAAAAGATGAATAATTTATCAATGAATCTTTATCAATTTTAGTAGTCTATTCCTGGTTGTGGTTTGATTCCTTGTTGAAAAGGATGTTTTATTTCTTTTAAATCGGTGACCAAATCTGATATGCTGATAAAATCTTCATCAGCAATCCGTCCGGTGAGAACAATGGTTAATTTCTTTGGTTTTTTGTTAAGAAGTTGAATGACTTCTTCTTTTTTTAATAGATGAAATGCAACAGCAATGGTTATTTCATCTAAGATGAGAAGATCGCTTTTTTGTTCATTGATGATTTTTTTTGCGTAATCTAATCCTTCACGTGCTAGTTGTTCGTCAATGGGATCGTGGTTGTTTTCAGTCAGGAATTTATTTCTACCAAAATGAGTAATAAATATGTTAGGTATTTTTTCAATTGATTTGAATTCGTTACTTGGTGTTCCTTTTAAAAATTGGATGATGCTAACTTGTAATCCTGCTCCAGCAGCTCGGATTGCTAAACCAAGTGCTGCAGTTGTTTTTCCTTTTCCTTTACCCATATAAAGATGAATCATACCTTTTTGTTCTTTCATCAGATTGAATAGGGAGTTAAAGGTTTTTAGTTTTTGCAATCAAAGAAAAACATGTTTAAAAAAGAGTGATTTGGTCATGTGAGAGGGAGGGAAGAAAGGGAAACAGTGTTGCTACAGAACCATAAAAAAATTCTGTTTCCCCTTCGAATCTATGCAACAGGATTATCTGACTTTTATTATTTATAATTTGTTTATTTTTCGGTTTATTATTGTGTTAATAAAGGTTAATATATCATTAAAGTTGGTAAACCTTTCAGTTACAGTCTTTTGTTCTGTTTGCTTATTCTTAAAAAATAGAATAATGCTTTTAAATTACATAATTATTCAATAATCATTGGTGTGTTATCATGCAGAAACCATTAATGATAATCTTATTAGGTATGATTGGGGGTGCTCTTCTTGCAATAGGGTTGTATATAGCAAATTTTTTAGATTTTGCTCCGTTAGGTGTTCCATTCAATAATTTTTTCATTACTGTTGGTGTCATTGTTTTTTTGATAAGTGGTTTTTTTCTCCTTTCGATGGAAACATTAAAAAAATAAATGGTAAAAGAAAAGAAAATAGGTGAGATAGTTTATCCCACTTAGATTTCATTATTTTTTATTTTTTCCTTCAAAATGTTGAATTGATCCTTTGTCAACGTGCAAATATTATCTTTTTCACCGATTCTTACGGTATTTCCTTCAACGTCAACGGTAGGACATTTTGGAGGAACACATGTGTCATCTGTACATAGTACTACGCGCATGGTTTATCCCCATTAATTAACAATTGATAATATTATTATTCTTCTACTTAAATAAGTTTTGGTGCAAAATATTCATTTTGATCAGCAGGATATAAACTTGATCACGTTGTTCTATGCAAAACCAGTTATTGTTATCTCTTCTGGATTAACTTTTGTCATGATGCGCGGTTCATCTCGAGTAACCGATGATACTTCTGTAAATTTCACTTGAATTGCTGGTCCAAATACTTCTTTGAATCCCTTTTCTAATTCCTGACAGATGGTATCAATAGTTGCTCCTTTATTTCGTAAGTTTTCATCAACCACATAATTCACATCGATTTCATCTACATCTTGTTGAATCACTTTGAGATCACGTATCTTACTTGTTTCTAACTTATATAAAAGCCTGCTAAAGATGGTTGTGAGTGAAGATCCAAGTAAAATCTTTCCGTCTTTTCGATACAATCGAATACTATCCCGGCCATAAATCCGTTTTATGGAATCTGGAAGAATAACAGAAGAATCATCTTGTTCATATTCAGGTGAAACTATATCATTTATTGCATTATAGCGGATAATTGGAGTACCACCACTATACAATTTAGTAACGATAGTATATCCCGGTTCCTTAGAGGACACATACTGACCTTGTTCATTTTGAAATTCAATTAAAAGAAAATCGGACATGATCGAATATTTGGTTAATCCGGGTCGTTGAAATGCAATGGGTCCAGTTTCTGTTGCCCCATATACTTCAAAAATTTTTGTTGAAAACGTTTTTTCAATATACTCTTTTAATTTTGGATCAAGAAGTGCTCCAGTTGAAGCAATAACTTTTGGTTGAATCGTGGATTTCATTCCTTGATTTTTTAGAACCGCGATATGACCAAGCATTCCCGTGTAACCACCGATGAAATCAGGTTGGAATTCTTCAAGAGCATTAAGAACATTTTCTGGAGAATCATTAGTATCTAACCATTGAATGTTTTTTAAGGATGATTGAAACCAAGATTTCGGAAGTAATCCGCGTTTAACATATCCTGATTCAGCTGTGTGCGGTGCAAAATCTCCTATAATCGTAAGCTTATGACTCCGCCAATTCAATCCATACGATCGAATCGTCCGTAAATATCCAAACAATCCCATGATGATTTCATACATATCAACATACAAATCCAAAGATTTACCTGTTGTTCCAGAAGTTGAAACTTTCACTACCGAGGATGGATTTTTCCCTCTTGGGATCAAATCAGTAAGCGTTTTACCTTTGAAATCATTTTTAGTAATAATGGGGAGTTTCTCAATATCAAATCGATTATTGATATCATTTGGAGTAATCCCTTGTTTTTTGTATAACTCATGATACATGGGAACTTTCCAAGCATACTTCACCATGGATTTCACTTGTTTATCTTGAAAACGATGCAATTTTTCAATACTAAACCGATCCAATCGATTAATATCAAATACATAACTTTTCAAGAGTTTTGCAAGAAAAAAAGGATTATAAAACGGATTCATCATTACACCAAAGTAATCACACAAATAAATAATAGTTTAAAAAACATTCCATAATCAACACTGTGAATCTGCATGAATATTCTTCTCATTGAACAATTAAAAAAATCTTCTCAAACATCAAATCAATTTTTAACACGATTTCTCACTACTTTTTCGATTTTACCCACATTATACATCAGACGATTAGATGCAATAACACCAGATCATCATCAAGTAACGATTCTAAATGAACGATATCAACAAAGAACAATTTCTAAAATGTATGATTTAGTCGTTATTCACTTTACTACAGCTTCCTCAAATACTGCTTATAACGTGGCTGATGAATTTAAAAAATTAAACGTTCCTGTTGTACTATGTGGGTTACATGCATCTGCACTTCCAGATGAAGCATTAAATCATGCAGATAGTGTCTTACTTGGCAGAGGAGAATGCAATTGGCTTGAATTATTAAACGATGCAGAAGAAAAAAATCTAAAAAAGATATATCCTCCGAAACCATATCAAACAAAAGATTGTTACATACCACCAACAAATGTTTCATTACCTGGTTTTGTACTGATGGGTGCAGTTGAAGCAACCAGAGGATGCCCCTATCAATGTCGTTTTTGTCCAGAAGGAAATACACCATATGGAGAAAAATTTTACACTCGTCCGGTGGATGAAGTAATCGATGAAATAAAACATCTTCCACAAAAAATCTTCATGTTTTACGATATGTCCCTTACCATTGATCCAGCATATACTAAACAGCTTTTCACAAAAATGAAAGCATTGAACAAACGATTCTTTTGTAATGGAAATATCAATGTTTTAGCACAGGATCCTTCATTTGTCAAATTATCTAAACAGGCAGGATGCATTGGATGGTTGGTTGGTTTTGAATCATTTCAGCAACAAACCTTGGAAAGCATTGGGAAATCGACAAATAAAGTGAATGATTACAAAAAAGGAGTTGATCTTATTCACTCCCAGAATATGATGGTGATTGGTGATTTCATGTTTGGTTTTGATACCGACGAACCAACTGTTTTCGATAGCACGCTTTCAATGATAAAAAAACTGAAAATTGATGCTGCGGATTTTACCATTGTAACTCCCTCTCCAGGTACACCATTATTTAACCAATTTCAAAAAGAAGGCCGCTTGTTAACCACTAACTGGGAAAAGTACACTATGTTTAACCCCGTGTTTCAACCAAAGCAGATGACTCCAAAACAATTAAAGAAGGGAGTATCGAAATTGTATAAACAATTTTATTCACCAAAACAAACGATTACTCGAATTCTTCCATCTCTTGCTCGGGGTATCTATCCGTTCTTTTCTGTAGCAGGTCGAAATCTTCTTGCATCATTTAATGCTGTTTTTCTTACAAGATAAATGCCCAAACGTTTTCAATTGAATCTGTGGCAACTCTTCCTTGTTCGTCTATCAAGCTTACTTTAATGGTGTAGGTTCCAAGTGAAAACTGATCCCAGGTATACTCATAAGGAGCCTGGGTGATTTCTGCAGTAAAATTATTCCTTCTTCCATTAATTTCAAAGGTTACCTTTTCAACGTCAAGATCTGATTCAATATTTGTTCCAATGGTCATTTTCCCAAGAACGTAAGTTTGTGAAAGCAATCTATTCTTTGATTCTCGCCCAAGAATATAATGATAGAATGGTTTTGGTGTTTTTAGTCCAATTGTTGGCGGAAGTGATCCTTCAGTTACTCTGCTTGCCGTTGTTGCATCCACATAATATGCATCAAAATCATTATCTTGTTCTCCTGGATTTGAAAAACCAGTATGTTTTTCATCATTAAACAATACGGCAACGACCCATAGGTTTTCTTTAACTACAGAGAATCCAGCATCTGATGGATTCCATGACCTTGTTATGCTTTTGTTCTCACCTGATGAAACGCTTATTTGTTCATTTAATCCATAATCTAAAAATGAAAAATGATAGGGATCGCCGTTTACATCAGACCATTGACTTTTAATCTCAGTTATGTACAGTTTGATTCTACCAGAATATGTTTCATCTTCAAAATTTTTAATATACAACGTGTTCTTTAGTTCTTCCCGAGAATCATTCCATTCAGATTGTAAGGTTAATTTAATTGAAGGTGTTGGACGATTCGCTGCTTCTTGCAAGGTTGAATCAATATTATCGATAATGTTTTGAGAAACAACAATGACTTTATATCCTCCATCAAGGAAAACTGTTGGATACCCGTAGATGTTGTACTCATCTGCTAACCTAGCACTTGCTTTTTGGTTCTCATCTTCAACCATGCTTACATAATAAAATGGTGTGTTTTGTCGTTCATAAGCATCATGAATTGCTTCAGCTGCTTCTGGACAGTTCGAACACCAAGTTGCTGTTCCTTCTTCTAAGAACACTGCTCGTTGAATATTTTCATCATCATCTGAACCTGAGTTTTTCAGAATGGTAATAGTGTAAAATCGTGAGCCATCAGTTGAAGGGTCTCCTACTGGTCCATTTCCATTTTTATCTTCAACAGTAACGTAATAATGATAAGTCTTCGTTTCATCGGAAGCGGCTGCAAAGGTATATGATTTTGAAAGGATAGATGCTGATTGCCATTGACTCTCAGTTTCGCTTCTGTAAAATAAGGTTGCTTTTGTCACATTTGTATTGTCTGAATAGTTAATATTGATCTCTTTTTGTTCGCCTTGGAACATAGTTATATCTTTTGAAATGACCGTAATTGTTGGAGGCTCAGTATCTTCAGTTACATTGTCTTCAGATAATAAAAGCGAACCAGCTAATACAGAAACTAGGATCACGGTGATGACAAGATAGCCTGGGGGGATGTAGACATTTTTTATTTTCATGCATTCCAAATCCTTTTAGGAGTACGATAATCACACTTTATAGATCTCATGGGCTAAATAACGTTGAATAAAGGGGATTAAGTGTAAGAAGGCCGAGAACAGTAATCTGTTTTCCATTCATTTGTTGTCCCCTAACAGTATTTTTTTATTCTGATTTTCCGGTTTTTTTGAAAGTATAATAATTATAACCTCATTAATATTTAATATTAACGCTTGTTATTAACCAAATATTTTGAAAATGTTTTCGTTATAATGCATATTAGATAAAGATAATAATGCTAATATTTAACAGACGTCTGAATTAATGTGGAATAAATGAATTTTAAAAAAAGGTTGATTAATTTTAATATAACTTTATAAAGTAGAACTTGATTCAGAATGTTAAATAGAAGCCAAGGTGGTGCATTCAGTATGCTCGTTCCAGGTTCGGAGGATGAAAAAAGGTTTGTCGAACGCCTGTTAAAGAAACACGAACAAAACATATTGGAGAAAAACCCAGGTAAAAAGGTAAAGGGAGATGCTAAGAGTATTCTTCGAGATAAATAATTCTATCTTGATTTTTACCATTTCATTATCATTTTTTTATAATGGCCTGCATAAGATTATTTAATGATGATTTTATATATTAAAACTGATGAATTATTCTATTCGGAAAATAGTTGTTTTTATCTTTCTTTTTTCGGTACTATCTATGAGTTTTTCATCTGGTTCTCAGTTGATGAATTCAACGGAAAAAAACCAGTCAACTATGGATCAAATAATTTTTTTAGTTTCTGACGAACACCCAGCATATAGTTTAATGAGCTCCCCGCTTGCATGTTGGTATGAAGATACTGATGAAGCATTACATCCCTTCTTACTTGTTCATAATAAAACGTTAACAGATAAACAACTTTATTTCATTTCAATGTATACTACCAATCCAGCGATTTTCAGCATTGGATTTACACCTGATAACGTAGATGCTGATAAATCCTTTTTAGGATCTCCCTCTTCCATTTCATATCAGTTAGCAAAACAGTTTTTTGAATATTCCGATCAAGTCCTTCTTCTCCCTGTAGACAGTTCATCAGAATCATATACTCATAATCTTATGGCTACTCCACTTGCCAGTTATAACCACATACCCGTTCTTTTATATGATCCATTACAACAAGAGTATTCTGAATTACGTCAAACCTTGGACTTGCTTCAAGTATCAACAATTTATCTTGTTGGATCTACGATACATCTTTGTTCACAAATCAATACTGATTATGAAATCGTTTCGATGAACGATGAACAAAAAATACAAGAAACTGTTCTTTCAAGTATTAAACAACGTTTCAACTCAATCAATTACCTTACAATTACAAATCCTAAAGATATTGTTGAATCCGAATTATTGGAAGAAAAATATGAATATACTCAACTTCCAGTTCAGCACACTTCACTTTTCTTACTAGGTAAAAAAATCATGTTATCTGGTGTTGACACGGTTACAAAAAAAATTACGGTCCCATCTGGAGTACATAAATATGAAATCACCGTTTCAATGAAAAACACAACTAGCATTTTTCATCAATCTAAATCTGTTCCCGTGTTTCTTTCTGCAACTCTTAAAAATCCAAATGGACAAACAATAGCATATGGTCATAGTCCTGGATATCAGAGGAACACAACATATATCGAAACATTAGTGACCAACCATAGCGGAAATTATACGTTAACGATCTCTTTATTCCATGGATATCGTGGAGGTTACTTTTCACTTAGAGGATTATCCAATGTTCAGACCATCTTACAAATAGATGAACACGTTGAAACACGTAACACGCCGCATTATCCTTTGGTTTCAGGTTTATCAAAAAATGCAGCCTATTTAACGAGTGCACATGGAGGAATAATCGTTGCAGATGACCAATTCAGTTTATTTGATGAAACATATGCTGAAATTGCTGATCAGCATTCCACAGGTCCATGGTATGATGAAACACTTCAGGATTATAATAATGAAAAAGTAAACTATGTTCTTACTCGCTTAGAAAACCATTTTTCGTACATTGAATCTTTTGATTTACTCGATGGATTTATGAACGGACCTGGTTGGATTGCACTCCTTGGCGATACAAACATGATACCAATGTACTATTATCCAAGCAATCAAACTCACCTAGCAGAAAGAGGACTACCCTCAGATAATCCATATTCTCTTGATCATCAACTTTCACCAGGTAGAATACTTTCATATACGACAAGTGATGCCTCTCTTTTGATCGCACGGACATTATTTTATGAACAACTCTGTGGCCCTTCATCAACAGAAGATGAATGGCATCGCAATTTCAATTTTGTTTTTGGTGAAGGATTTGGCGAGACTGGTGGGTTATTTCATCAAATTCCTTATGCAAATACTATCGAATCCTATGGTTTTCAAACAACGGTTTATGGTGATTTTCGAAATAGTAAACAAGCAGCAGAACGATTAGAAGTGTACACGAATACGAATTTTGTCGAATACCTTGGTCATGGTGATTGGTTCTGGTATACTCCATCCATTTATGGATTCAATAGTGTTGGACAGTCAATTGGATCAGATACTGTTCGTTCTTGGGCTATTCAAAGACCAAATGTTGTTCTTACTTCCGCGTGTTTAATGGGAAGAGTAGATGGCGTTCCACCAAAAATGAGTATTGCATTATCCTTTCTTCACGCAGGATCAAACGCATTTATTGGATCGACAAGGGAAACCGGTCAAGAAGCAGGATTAACGGTGTTGGAAGATCATTTGATTATTGATGATTATAGTCTTGGTGAAGCACTTCGCGGAGAAAAACAAGTTGATACTATTGGGCCAACCTATTATGTTCGATGTTTATTTGGAGATCCTGCATTTAACCCGTATGATCCGTTACATGGTTTTTCAAACCAAGGAAGACCTTAAACATAATTTTATTCCAAATACGATATGTCTCCGGTTATAATATTTTTCTTTCCTTGTTTTGTTTTTACAATTAATTCCCCATGCTCACCAATTCCAATTGCAGTTCCAGTTACCATCTCTTTTTCAGTTTGTATGGTGACTTTTGATCCAATAGTTGATGAATACTTCATCCATCTTTGCCTGATTGGAGCACTATTGCCTTTTGTTAATTCTGTATAAAGCTTTTCAAATGAAAAAAGAATATCAGAGAGCAATCTTATAGAATCAACTGATTTTTTATTTTCAATTTGAAGAGTTGTACTTATTTTTTTTAATTCTTCTTGTAATGCATTGTTAACATTGATTCCGATGCCAAGAATTAGATATGTGATTTCATCGATTTCAGCAGCAAGCTCAGTAAGAACGCCACAGACTTTTTTGTTGTTGATGAGGATGTCATTTGGCCATTTTATGGTAGGGTGAAGTTGAGTTTGTTGTATGATTCCCTCCGTGACCGCACAGGCAGCACACATGGTTGCCTGCATGGCCTCATTAGGTGCAAGTTTTGGCCTTAAAATAAGTGAAAACCATAATCCCTTTTTCGGAGAAAACCAGGTTCGTTGTTTTCTCCCTCTTCCACCGGTTTGCTGGTCTGCAATGACCAGGGTTCCTTCTGGTTGATTTTCTTTGGCCAGTTTTTTCGCATAATCATTTGTTGAGGAAACAGAGGGGAGATGATAGATGTTTTTACCAATAATCTCTGTTTTTAACTGGTGCTTGATTTCTTCAATCGTTAGGTTTTCTGGAGGTTTGATAAGATGATATCCCTGATTTGGTTTTGCAGTTATTTGATATCCTTTCTTTTTTAATTGATTAATATGTTTCCAGATCGCTGTACGAGAGATATGGAGATCTTTTGCTAATTGTTCTCCAGAGATCCATTCATGTTTTTTCAATACTTCAATGATTTTAATGGTAGTTTGAGTCATGGCGAAACACGAGTAATGGGAATAAAGAAGCAATAAGTCCTATTAAAACAGCATAGGTCTTAACAGATGGGATCTGTAAGAGTATAATTGAAATACTGCCTCCTAGAATAATGCTATAAAATGCTCCTTTGGTCGTAACTTTGGTTTGTTTTTTATACAATCCAAAAATGACTGGTAACGTAAGACCAGCGGTAAAAACAGAATATGCAAGTTCCAACGTGTCAAGAATGCTTCCCAGAAGATTATGATACATTGCTAAAAGGAGGGCGCAGAGTCCAACAAAGATGATTCCAATTTGAGAGAGGCGTATGGATTTATTTTTAAAAATATCAACACTAAGTATGGTTCCTGCGGATAAGAGACAGGAGTCAGCTGAAGAAATCATTACTGATAAAAACGCAGCTAAAACAATACCGGCAAAAAAAACTGGTAGTGTTGATAATGCAAGTGGAATAGCTAAAGCAGGAGTGGTGATTTGGTTTTGAATAGAGGGGATTGATGCAGCAGACAATGCGATGAGTGCGATAGCGATTGCAAACACTAGTTTGAAAAATGCGGAAAGAAGGGTTGCATTCCAAGCGGTTTTCTCGTTTTTTGCTGATAATATTTTTGCATAGATATCTGGTCCAACAATATGAGGCATCATCATCATGAAAAGAATTGATCCAGCTGAAAGAAATCCTATATTTTCGTTGATTGGAAATGAGAGTTGTGAACTAGAAAGAAGTGACCAATATGATGTGGATTGATTGAGAATTAAGGGTGTTGCAATAAAGCAAATTCCAATAATCATAATCAGAAATTGAATGATGTCTGTATACACGACTGCAAATTGCCCTCCAATGATGGTGTATAAAATAAAAGCAATGGTAATACCGATAAGAAGTAACGTGGTATCAAGAGGAATAATAACTGATAGAATGAGACTTGCTGCTTGGATGAGCAAGGCAACCCATGCAATTTCAGTGATGATGATAAGGATTGCAGCGATATGCCGTGTTTTTTGATCATAGAGTGTGTTAATGATGTCTGGAAGGGTGTAACAATTTGTTTTTCTCACAAGTTTTGCCATTGAAATACTAAGAATGAATAATCCGATTACTCCGCCAAGATCATACCAAAGAGCAGGTAGTCCGTCAGCAAAGATTCGTCCTCCAGCAACAATTGTTGCTGAGCCACCAATGGTCGTTGCAGTAATAGTGGCAGTAAGTGAGATGGTGCCAAGACTTCGGTTTGCAAGAAAAAAACCTGTTGATGTTTTTACCTTCTTTTTTGCATAGAATCCTATACCCGTTATCAGAGCGATATATGCAAGAATGATGCTAGCAAGGACCCACTCATTCATTGTTAACCAGTTCATCCGCAACGGTTAACATTATTTTAAGGTTTTTACAAAAATAATGCCTTTAGCAGATTAAATAGAAAGAGGAAAATTATGGGTGTTCAAAATAGGTCAAATCAATATTTGCCCAGTCATCATAATCCCCCCATCCATGAGTTCCATCCGAGTAATCAAAGATTCGATAGGTATATTGATAATTCATCATACTCTTGTAATTTCTGATCAACCAAAACATAGGCTGCCAGGGATATTTAGCAAACCAGTTATCACAACCAAACGGTTCACCGAAACGGATACCGAAATTATGTCCCATCTCATGCATCATAGCAGATCCATAAAAATTCTCAAGTGACCGATCCTTAAAAATTATTTTTTGCGTATTCCTTTCCATTTGACTACTAGAGATAACAAATCCGTTCGTCCCAGGTATATATCCCCAGTACGGGGGAGTATCCCCACTAAAAGCGTATCCTTTCATATCGCAAAGATAAACCACTATTGCATAATGAAAAATACTTCTCCGTTCCTCATACGTTCCATTGTGAAGGAAATATTCTTGATAGATATCTAGAACCTCTTTTTGACTTGTTTTTTCAGTAAATGGAATAATTTCCCCACCATTCTCTTTTCCAACATCAAAATGAAACACAATATTTCTGCGATGAAATGGTTCTTTAATTCGCTCTAATGCTTTTTCTGGAACGACACTTTTAATTCCATCTACAGATTCCTCCATCCAATCAATTTCTAAGAAAACATCTTGTCTGAATGGATCAGATCCATACAATTTCCAAGTCTGATATTCTTCAACATTAGTAATGCTATCAATGTCATCATCTAACTCTTCATGGGGTTCATATTCTGTTGGATGATAACCAAAATACCATTCCCATTCACTGGAAACACCATCCTTATCATAATCAGTTCCCGAATCATCTACGGTTGGATCTGTACCATATATATTAGTTTCAATCCATGACGGAATATGGTCACCATCCTCATCCTGTTGCAAGATCGTAAAAAAAACTTCCGCATCATCTTCATTATCATAGATACTTCCATCATCGCAACCATTCACTCTTCCATATCCACTTGGATCACCATGAGAATCATCACCTGTCCACCAACCCGTGTTCAGATCATAAGAAATATTTGCTGTATGTGAGTCATCTGTTTTGTTTCCAGTTAAATCACAGAGAATGTCCTCACCATTGATAGTTTTATACAAAGAAATCGTCAAATTTAGATAATTTTCTGACGGCGAAGGTACCAAAGAAAATGACCAATCAATCGGTTTTCCAATCAAGGTTATATCCCACTCAGGACTTTGATAGACGTCTTCTTCAACCTGGCATTCCAACCAAAATATGGCATTATCCTCACATTCTTCTTCTAAATATCTAAACTCTTGGACAATGAATTCAATTTCAGATTGATATGTTGATTTTCCAAGTACAAAAGGCATCGTTGCTAATGAAGAAACAGCAATTAAAAATACAAGAATCAAACTAATTTCCTTTTTTAATATCATTGACGTCCCCATTATATACAACTAGTTTTCTTTTATGAACTTTTTTCTTCACATTAAAAACAAGTAATTATTGATATGAATCGGAGATGATTTCATTAAATGGATTCGACAAAAGACGTAGTCTTGACTTAATCATCCTCATCATTTATAAACCCCTTATCTTTATCCTACGTAAGGGATGTGAGGACATATGAAAGATAAGATCATCGATGAAGCAATGAAGTGGTATGAAACACAAGATACGAATCCACCTATAGAAGATTTTATTGATATTGTCATCAATAAAACAACAGATTCAATCATGAATCATGTCCAAGAGGAATTAAAACAAGAGTTTTCCAATGGAAATCTAAAACATCCATTCTTCATCTCAAATGAATACTATCTGGAACTTAAATTAAAAGATATCAAGCATAAATATCTTCAACTTTCAGATCTTTATCAAAAAACTGATTGAGCATTCAATCCTTCTTTTTTCTATTTTCTTCTCATTTATTTATTACTGGATAAAAAAATGACAAACTGGTTTTTTTACAACGCTCATTTAAATATAATCGTATTCAAAATCATCTTTACAGTTCCATAATTGGAGAAGGATGTGAAAGATGATGAAACGAAAATTGAAAGAAAAAAGTAAGATTGGAAAATACGGGTACCGATGGGTTCCAGTTGAAGGTTACAAACAAAAAAACGGAAAAACAGTACCTCCGCATCTAAAAAAAGTAAGATTCAAATGGAAAGATAACTAAGATACAGCCCGTAGAAAGCAACAACCTCTTTTATTTTTACTATCTTTCATTACTTTTTTCATAAAAGAACGATGCATTAATTAACAACTTTTATTTCTCCTATACTGAGCAGTCATGAAACAGACAGAAGAAGAAGTACATCGCTTAATCGAGTCATTTTCAACAAAACTCCCACATTTCCCAGACGGACGCATAGATTATTCCAGATCAGATACAGCACCGGTGATCACTGTTTTTATTGCGTATAAACACACTTTTCTTCTGTTAAAACGTAGTCAACAAGTGAGCACATACCAGGGAAAATGGAATACAGTTGCAGGATATCTAGACAATCCTAAGCAGACTATATTTGAAAAAATACTTGAAGAAGTTTATGAAGAAATTAATATTACAAAAGATCAAATCGCTTCATATTCATTTGGAAAACCCTATCAATTTACTGATGCAGGCAATAACAAAACATGGATTGTTTATCCCACGCTAGTCACCCTTTTAGAAAAACCAGAGATTACCTTAAACTGGGAACACACGGAATATCAATGGATTAATGCTGAGGACATATCTGATTTTGATACGGTTCCAAACTTAAAAAAAAGTATGAAACGAGCGTTAAAGCTCGCTCATAGAAAAAAATAACGAGTTACTTTATTCTTTCTTTTCATCACCACGTAATTCACGACGAATGATTTTACCAGAAATTGTTTTTGGTAACTCCTTCACATACTCAATGATACGTGGATATTTGTATGGTGCAGTTACGTTTTTGACATGTTCTTGCAGTTCCTTGGTTAATTCATCTGATCCCTCATAATCTTTTGAAAGGATAACATATGCTTTAACCAAAATTCCTCGAACTCCTTTTGGATCTGGCACACCAACAACTGCTGCTTCAGCAACTGCATCATGTTCGACTAATGCTGATTCCACTTCGAATGGACCAATTCGATATCCTGATGATTTAATGACATCATCGTCACGACCAACAAACCAAAGATATCCTTCTTCGTCTTTGTATGCTTGATCACCCGTGTAATAATACCCATGTTTGAATGATTCAGCAGTTTTTTCTTCATCCTTCCAGTATTCTTTGAATAATCCTGGTGGTCGTTCATCTTGAATGTTAATTGCGATGTTACCAACTTCATTTACCTCTTTTTCGTTTCCGTCATCATCAATAATTCGAACGTCATGACCAGGAGTTGGTTTACCCATCGATCCAGCTTTGATCTTCATGCAGGGATAGTTTGAGACCACACAAACTGTTTCGGTTTGCCCGAAGAAATCATGAATGCCAAGTCCAAATGCCTGTTTCCATTTATTAATAACTTCTGGATTAAGTGGTTCACCAGCACTCATAGAATGTCTTAATTTCAGATCATATTTTGAAAGATCTTGTTGAATTAACATTCGATAGACCGTTGGTGGCGCACAAAATGTGGTAACTCCATATTTTTCCATTTTTCGAAGCATGAAATCCCCATCGAATCGACCAGGTGTTTCTGCTTGAAGAATGGTGGCACCAACTATCATCTGACCAAATAATTTACCCCAAGCAGCCTTAGCCCATCCGGTCTCAGAAACCGTTAAATGCACATCATCAGGTGTTAGATCCATCGCGAATCGAGCAGTGACCTCATGACCTAATGGATATTTATGAGTATGAAGAACCATTTTTGGATTACCGGTTGTTCCTGAAGTAAAATAGATCAACATTGGCTCGTCTGAAGATGTTTTTTCCACATCGTTTTGAGTAAGTTCATCAGATGCTTCTTCCATTTCCTCTTCAAAACTAACCCATCCGTCTTTTTTATCTCGGACAAGCATGAAATGTTTCAGCGTTGGACATTCATCTTTTACGTTTTCAACGATATCGGTGTGTTTGCTATCGGTGATGACCATGGTTGCTTCAGATCGGTTCACTCGATATTTTACGTTTTTTTCACGTAATAAAACAGTACCTGGCATGGGAATAACTCCCATTTTGATCATACCAAGCATTGCCTCATACCATTCAGGTATGCTTTGTAAAATGATAAGTACTCGATCGCCTTTTTTCAAGCCAAGTTTTTTCAAAACATTTACGAATTTATTCGATTTCTTTTTAAGGTCCTCAAAGCTATGTTTTGTATCTGTTTTTCCATCTTTATGTATAGAGATTAATGCGATTTTCTCAGGGTCTTCTTCTGCCCATTTGTCCACGACATCAAATACAAAATTATAATCCTTAGGAACATTCCATTTCCAACTATTGTACATATTTTCGTATGAATCTTTTTGGATTGTTTTAGTTTCCATTTATTTCTTGCCTCCACTGAACTTTGGTGGAAAACTCCACGTCATTGAAAAATGTTCATCTGCCATTAGCGTAAATACTTTTAGGTGATAATATTGAAGATGTAAGCTAAAATAAGGATTTGAGGAACAGTTATCAGTGGAAGAAATAATGTTGCCCTTTTTCCGATGTTTTGGTAGATTAATCCTATTTCAGTATAATCTGTGCTTACGCCGGCCATTAAAAATAAGAAGCTATTTCCAAATGCTCCTGTTTTTGTAAATATTTCAAATGCTAATGGTGCTGTTCCTTCTGAGCAGACTTCAATGATTGTTGCAAATATGAGCGTAATTCCTAGTCCGAGAATTCCTGGACCCATATATGTTTGAAACAATTCTTGGGGAATATATGCTCTAGCAAATGATGCCATAAACATGCCAATGATTAACTACCAAAGCATCATGTTTGCAAGTGACCATGATCCTTGCAATGTTTTTTTCAATGATTGTGTGATATTGTCTTTTGTCCATTGAAATGATTTGAATCGTTTTTTTATGTCATTTTTTACTGAAAAATTTTTTAGTTCTAGGTGATGATCAGTATCGATTCCATTGGTACAATGTTTACATTCGATAAGTCCTTTTTTCTCTAGTTCAATATAAATCATGCCTGTTGTTGCTGCTATGAGTAATGCACTGAAAATGAGGAGAAGCGCGTTCAATCCAAAAAATCCGAATAATAAGATGGTGACGGGTAGATTGGCCCAGGGTGAAGCAAGTAGAAATGCAATGACTGCTGAGGTATTCGCTCCTTTTTTGTATAACTCCATTGCAATGGCAAGAATTCCATGAGAACATGCACTCATTAGAAATCCAAGGGATATTGCGTAAAAAATTGTTTTTCTTTTGTGTAATGATAAGTATTTTTCGATATATGTTTGTGGGATGAAGTGATCAATTATGCCTCCAATGAGAAATCCTAGAAGGATTGCCCACCAGATCATCATAAAATATTCGTGAAATGCATCAGCGAATGGGTGAAGTATTGGTAGAAAAAGACTAGCGATGAGGGTGAGGATGGTGATGAGGGTGACGATGAATAGTTTTTGTTTATACCATGCTTTTTTTTGATTGGGGTGGCAACTTGGACAATATGTTTGTTCAGGTGGAATGTTATGCTGTTTTTCGTATTTTTCGATACAGTGTTGGCTGCAAAAGTAGTGTCCATGTGCTGGAATGGTACCTTTCATCCCGCAAATTGAATCTGTTTTATCAATGGTTATTTTTGGTTTTTTCATTTTATTCATTTGAGGATCAAACCTTTTTGCATATACCAAAGATACAGGTCAAGGCTTGCTAATGTTAAATCTGTTTTATTTGCGATTTGCTGAAGCTTTTGTTCGATTTGTAAATATCTTTTTTTAGTTATTGTTTTTGGTTTTTTGATGATTTCATATGATTGAAGAATTGAAAGGATGTGGGTATCGATGATTGCATAGTTGTCATATCCAATATTTCGAAGATAGTGGCTTGCTTCTTTCATTCCTAATCCTTTGATGTGGTCGATAAACCATTCTCTTCGCTTGCTTTTTTGATAGGTATTGAGTATTTTCTTTAAATTATCTTTATATTGTTGAGCTTCGATGATAAATTCAGTTCGAATATTTGGAAAACGATAATGATGCTTTTTTAGATGTGTTTTAATTTGATTTTTTGTTGCTGTAGCAAAAGGAATTGAAAACGTTTTTTGAATGGTTAAACAGGTTTGTGCTTGGCAATTTGCGGTAAGAATACAGTAGCAGAGTTCTGAGAATAATTCGTTGTTTGTGGCATTGTGTTTATATTGTTTAAATGAATGAATCGTTTTTTTGATTGTTCTGTTGAGTTGGGTATTTTGTTTGAGGTAGTTGATTTCATTTATAAGAGTATTCATAGTGTATTGACCTACTAAAGTTCATCATCTATTACATGTAATGTTAACAGGCCTAATGAATAATTTTGTTTTTATTTGTTGGGTGGTGGGTGATGGAAATCCTATTTTTAAAAGAGGTGAAGAAAGGCAAAATATTAAGGAAGGTTGTTGGGAGATGGTATGATTTTTATATTTCTTGAGATTTCCATCACAAGATTTTTTTTTGTTTGTCCCCTTCAATAAATCAAGACGTGTTAATTGTTGGTCTTGAATATGTTTGATTATACACTCACCCTATTAACATATGTTACTTTAATCTATTATAAAAACTTTTCTAAGCCGGCTTATAAAAGATGAGATTATTGCTCGTCAAAATTCACCTTTTTCATGTGATCACACAATAAATGAAATAAATTAAGGCCCGTTAATTTTAAGTATTTTAAGATTGTTTATTGCTATTATGAAGCAAACACCCTGTGAATTCATGGTCTGGAGTGGATTACCGGTTATCCGTCGAGAAATTGCTGAAAGCCTTATTAACGATTTCGAATTAAATCAAAAACAAACTGCTGAAAAACTAGGTGTAACCCCTGCAGCAATCTCTCAATATTTATCTGGAAAACGAGGAAAAATAAAAATCATTGATGAAAAAATCTTAGCAGAAATCAAAAAGTCCGCTGGAAGAATCTATGAAAAAGGAGAAAGTAAAATTCTTCCTGAAACCTGCCGAATCTGTAAAATCATGCGTAAAAGTGGGATATTCTCCTTTTACTGTGATGCTTGCATCGTTGAAACTGAAGATTAACTAATCTTTAAGATCTTTCAAAAGAATAGTTGCTCTCCGGCAAGTTTTTTGTTCAAACGGATGAAGAGTAGATTGCTTCTTTTTTTCTAATAGAAAAGTTGACGTTTCATCTTTTAAATTGGTCAAATGTCTTTTTCTATCAGTTGCTGTTAACGGCTTTTCACCTTGTAACTTTTGACCTCCTTCAAATCCCCCCTCTGGAAAATACCAGTCCTTAAACCAGGTACAACCGTTCCGATATAAAAGAAACCCAAGTCGAGATAGTACCATAGGGACATTCATCATTAACGCTTTTCTTGTTTCATCGTCTGGCTCATAAGAAACAAATATTTTTCCAGCTGGAGGAAGATTTTTGCAAAAAAGTTGAAGCAATGTTTTTTCAACAGATGAATCAACATAAGAAAAGTTTTGATCATCATCTTTTTTAAAAACTTCATAGGGATATCCGATTTCAATCCAAGGATGATACCAAGGCTTAATTCCAGAAAAAAAGGTAACATCCATAATATTCAGATTAACTTTGTCCCGTCTAACAAAAACAGTTGTCCTTTTTTCATCAGAAGACCTTCCAGATATCAGTTTAGATCTTTTGATCACAACCTTATCACAATTGATCCCCTTTTCTAATGCGTTCAAAGATTCTTCAAACACTGATAAATTCACCTACAATATCACATTATACCGATTATCAAGAATAAAGACACCCAAACGTTATGATGTTTCTTGGACTGGTTGCCAATATGGATGAGATATATCTTCAAATGCTGATGTTGCCGCAGTTGCCCCTTCGCCAACCGCAGTTACTATCTGACGTACCCCACCAGTGATATCACCAGCAGCATAAAGACGAGGAATATTGGTTCGACCGAAACGATCAACCTTTACATATCCTGATTCATCAAGCTTCAATCCAATTTGCACGGCTAACTCATTCATTGGTGTTTCACCGATTGAAACAAAAACAGCATCAGCATCAATAGTGCGAAATTCATTTGTCTTATTATTTATGAGTACTACCTGTTCCACATGATCTGAACCTTTAATTTCCTCAACTTCTGAATTCCATAACACCTTAATCTTTTCTCGTTTCACTGATTCCTGCAAATGATTTTCAGCTCGAAACTCATCACGACGGTGAACAAGAGTAACTTTTGATCCAATATTATGAAGATACAATGCATCAGTTAATGCAGTATTTCCACCACCGACAACGATCACTTGTTTATTTTTATATAAATATCCATCACAAGTTGCACAATAACTTACTCCTCGGCCATATAAAGATTCTTCACCGTTAACCTCAAGTTTCCGATGAGTCGTTCCCGTTGCTAAAATCAATGCCTTTCCAGGCAAAATCCGCTTTGATGTAATCGCCTCAATATGTTTACCAACTTTGATTTCATGAATTGGTTCGTTTTCTAAGATCGGCACGTATTCTTTGGTTTGGGCGGTTATCATTTCCATGAGTTCTTGACCCGGAATACTTTTAAAACCAGGCCAATTTTCAACAACAGGAGTAATTGCTACTTGACCACCAATATTACCTTTTTCAATAACCCCTGTTTCCAGTCCACTCCGTGCACCATAAATCCCTGCGGTTAATCCATCTGGACCTGCACCAATAACAATTAAATCAACTTCAACTTCTTGAGATGCAGATTGGTCATCATATGTTTCTTCCAATTCAATTTCTTTAAGGGTCAATACCTCTTCAATAAATTTTTCTTCCGGTTCAAGTTCTTTACTAATCGATTGTTCGTTGATAACTGTGTGTGGAACGGCACCAACATTGAATCGTTGTGATAACTCCATTTGTTCAGAGGCATCGATACATTCAGCTGAGATAAGATCCGGACGTTCAATTGCTGCTTTGAATCCATTGATCACTTGACCTGGACAATACGGACAAGACAAGGTAACAAATACCATCACATGACGTTTCTCTTTTAGTTCCGCGAGTCGATTCCGAGATGCTTGCGAAAGTCTACTATCGTTCTGCGATACCATCATGATCGCATCAATAAAAGACCTGCCTTCTTCACCAAATGGAGCTCCAGTATACCAAACATGATATTTTTCTGGTTGGATCATAACTGTTGGTGACCGAGTTACCTTGTATTTTTTTGCTGTTTCATCTCCGATTGTATGAAATGTCCCAGTTATCTTCTCTGAAATTGAAGATAGTTCTTTAACAAATAATTCCGTGATTTGATTGAATTCATCATTTTCACCTTTTTTAGTAAAAACGGCAAGGTGTACTGATTCATCTAGATCTTTGAAACGTTTGTGTAATACTTTTTTTGTTTCTTCTGGAAGATGCCAATCCTGATGATTTTTTTTTATCCATTATGCTATCCCATCCGTTATTCTTTTTGTTCATCGATACATGTTCATTGGAAATCCAGATTGCGGAGCAGTCGGTTTTGATTCTGCCATAAATGACTTAATTTTTTCTTCAATTCGTTCAGCCTCTTCATAGAGTGGTTTGGGATCAAGTTTAATTCCGGGAAGCATGACATCTAACACCTGGATGAGTTCAGCTGCTGCTCGTGAATCAGGAAATTTCGAATGTGCTTTCGAAAGTAAACACATCATGTTCTTATTTTGCAACGCAGATTTATATAATAACACCCCAGTCACACCAGTAATCATTCCTTCGCCCATCTGAGGAATATTAAATTTTTCTAATACACTTTGCATATACTTATTGCTAGCTACTCCAGAAACCTTATTTTCTTTTTCATCAGTTTCCTTTTTTCCATGAGATCCTTCAAAAGAAGTGATTACTCGACAATTTTTTTCTTCTGCCCATTCAAGAATAGTATCAACTAGATCCCCAATGATTTCATACGGTGGCATAAACTCAGACATGATCACTGCAATTTGGTCACATCCATCTTTTGGCCCACATTTCTTCTTTCCTGCATAAATTCGAACGGGAGGAGAAGGATATTTATTATGGATAACCGTGGTAGGCATAAATTTATTTGAGACAATGGCTCCAAGTTCCTTCAGTTTTAAAGAATCAACGATATGATGGCCTGCGATCGAACTAACCAGACCGACTGTGGGAAATGATACTGCAAGCATACAATTTGACAAATCCATTTTCTTATGTTCAATGATTTGAATATCGGCGGTCATATTTTTTTTCACCAAAAAAAAGAATAGATAAAATTATTAAAAGATTGTCTACAAAATAATATCAAACTGGTCTTCTATCTAAGATTAAAAGAACATGAAGTCAGATTTTTGAAGGAGTTATAATATCTGTAATAATGTCTTTTATCACGCCTAGGATTATGATGATGATATTAAGGAAAATGCCGATTAATCCCGTGATCACACTTGCAATGAGATCTAGTACACCACTTAGGATAGCGCCAAGGTGAAATACTTTTTTAATAATGGTGAAAATTAAATTTATAATAATGCTGATCATTGTATTCAATAAACCTGAAATGAGACTAAGAAATGTTATTAGTGCATTTAAGATAAATACAATAATTGAAAGTATAAAATTAAGAATCGATCCTAATACTGCCGGTAATTTTTCTTCTGAACTTATTTGAGATTGCATCATTTCTAAAACAGTAAATAGATTATCTTTTTGACTTAATTGATCAAAATCATCGATGAATTGAATAATCTTATTTTTATTTGACTGTTTAATTTGCATTGATTCTGTAATTAAATTGATGTTGTGATCTTTGACCATATTGTAATCTATTGCAGATATATTTGGAAGCATGAGAAATACTATCGTTGATAAAATAGTTAAAAAAGTCATCTTTCTTTGTTTCATAAAACTTCCTCTAATATGATATGGAAATTGTTATATAAAAATATTAGTATGGTAAATATTTTAGTTTTTTCAATAATTAATGAACGTTATTCTGTATTTTTTTGCTGTTCCCAATATTTTTGTTCTTCTAAAAGATGTTCTTTTAACTGGGAAAATGACCACGAAATATTATGTTTGGTTAATCCACAAAAAATCGGTCGTTGTACTGCAATTGGAAATTCTTTCAAAATATGTTGTATTTCTTCGTTAGTTATATTAATGAACATAATTATTTTAGTATCTTTATCTTCGAATTTGTTCTCTTGATGAGTATTAATGAGCGAATCGATTATCTCTGATTCTTTACCAACAGCGCTAATTATGAATAGTGGTTTCTTTATTGTTTTAGTAATAGAATCATTGATACGATCTGCATCAGGTTTGCCATATCCATACATCAAAATTCCAGGATTCATATATTATCAACGCCCAACATGTGTTTTATCAAGAATTATCTGTTCTTTTAAAAAGAATACGAAGGTAACATTGAAACTTAGCTTTTTCTTTCAGATTCGATAAAGGGGTATAAAGAGGGAGAAAAGGTTGGGATGTCGATTCAGATGGGTATGTCTGAAAATTTTTAATCCCTTTTCCCCGCATCTCATTAATACTAGGAACTCTCCTGCTTTTAATAGTCTTTTTCGCAAGCAAGACTGCACTTACACTATATCATGCATTTATTCCTGCATACTCAGATGAGTTATATCACTGAAAATTGCAAATGTTTTTAAAGATTGAATTACATGGTTTATCTTAGAAGAAAATAAAATAGCATTCTGGGGACAAAGTATGCAATTAAATTTATTTCGAAAAAAAATAATTACAATGTTCTTTGCTTTGGTATTAACCAGTATTCTTTTACCTTTTAGTACAGCAGATGATGGTCTATTAAATGAACCAGGAACTGTTTCAACTAATAGTTATGAGTATTATACTTATCCAGAAATGACTTCTTTACTCCAGAATCTTTCAAAGAATCATTCAGATATCATGTCTCTATCATCATTAGGTAAGACGTATGAGGGAAGGGATATTTGGCTAGTTAAACTATCGGATAACGTGGAAGTTGATGAGGATGAACCAGCGGTTCTTTTGATGGGTGCTCATCATGGTAATGAAAAACCATCATATGAAGTATTGATTTATTTCATCAATTATGTTCTTGAATCATATTCTCTTGAGAATATAGATAATGATGGTGATGGTCAAGTTAATGAGGATATCATTGATGGTTTTGATAATGATAATGATGGAAAGATTGATGAAGATCCATCTGAAGAACGAGTGCGAGAGGTGATTGATAATACACAAATCTACCTTATTCCTATGGTGAATCCAGATGGCGTTGAATATAATTGGCGGAAAAACCGAGCACCAAATTATGGGCCAGATGGAAACAGTGATGAAATCACGTCATATGGGGTTGATTTAAATCGGAATTATGGGTATATGTGGAATATCGTGTATCTGTTTCCAGAAAATTATTTTTTAGAGTATATCACTAATGAAGAAACATGGGTATATCGAGGTGAGGAACCTTTTTCGGAAAAAGAGACTCAAGCGGTGAAATCGTTTGTAGAAACTCAGGATATTAGTATTTCTTTATCTTATCATGATTATGGGGAGTTCATGTTGTTTCCATGGATGCATACCAGTAGACGTACACCGCATGAAACACTTTTTAGATCAATTGGAGAAAACATGTCAAACATTAATAAATATGATCTACGAATCTATGGTCAATATGGAGAACGAGAGTATCTCATACCTCGATATCAAGGAACTCCAGGATCTTCAGAAAACTGGTTGTATGGTGAACATCAAATCCTTGCGTTTACAATGGAACTCTGTAAACATCGGCCTGAACGATATGAACCGTATGTATTTGATGCCTGCTGGAAGCATGTTGGCGTGAATCTTTATGTATGTGAACGTGCACAAACCGTGGAACTTGAAAAAAAGGTATGTGAACAACAATTCAATCCTAATTTAGATGGATTGTTCTTTCAAAATAGATTACCCGAACGTATTGCAGAGTATCTTCCTCTACGAATGATACAATAAAAAAATAAGAGATAAAAAAAGTGATGTACGATCATAATTCGTTGTTCTTGATTTTTGTTTTAAGATCTGTCCATTCTTGCATTGTTAATCTACATTTATTATTATCTTCTCCGATTTCAACGAAATCATTTCCGATATCAACACTTGGGCAGCATCCTTTTTCACCACAAAGATATACTTTCATTTCTTTTGTCACCTCCACATCAACCATACCAATAATAAACAATTGTTAATTATTTTAGTCTTTTGGTTTAACTCTTAAATTATGAATCCGTAACTTCTACAGAGGAAAGGTACATAGAATAGTGAGGTCAGAGCGGAGAATTAGTTTCCTTTAAGGGGGCAATCAAGGAGGCTAATTAACCTAAAAAAAGCAATTGGTATTATCCTCCGCTCTTCATATCAAAGAACAGTATATTTATTTAAAAAATGATTTATGAATTTTTAGTGCATACTCTAAAATTAATCTGTAAAAATTATGTAATGGATAAAAATTGTAGGTTAAAAACAATCAAACATATTATATGATGATACATCATCATGACTTTTTATTTATTCTTTGTTTTAATTACCAAATAACTCCCGTTTCAATGTTTAGAAAAAGGTATTGATATATTTTCTATGTCTATTTTTTTAAATGTTCCTAATGTTAATTATAAAAATCTAATTTTCACGTATAAGATGAAAAATAAACCTTTAAATGTAACGTTAATGTTATTTAATTATAGATATATTAATATATGAGAAATGATAATATATCATTTAGATTCCAGTCAAATAATTGGAGGGAAGAATCGGAGGAAAAAATGAAAAAAATAATTGGATTTGTAATATCTTTGTTAATTGTCGTAAGTTTTGCATCCATGATGTTAACTGAAGTCAACCATGTTAATGCCAATTCATTAGCCTTGATACAAAACGAACCCTTTTCAGAAATTGAAGTAATAGAAGATAAAACATTACTGGTAAATGAAATGATCGGAGACACCATGGTTTATTACTGGGAACATGTCATTGAAAATGTAACCATAAAAGAAGATTACATAATATTACATATAGATCCACAAACCGAAGAGATAATTAAATATGAAAAAGAATGGACAACAATTGATTTATCTGAAAAAAACTTAATGAATGATATCTTTGAACCAATACATTATTTTTGGAAACAAAAAATATGTTTTTTAGATGAAAACCGTGTCTCATCATTTTATGATATAGAACATAAACATGATTATCCACTATGTTGTTGGGAAGTAAGACATCGTGATGGTTCAACAATACTATACGATCAAAAGGGAGACGTCATTGGGATTGGAATACCTGCGCCTTCAGAGGGTTTTTCAGTATCCGGATGGGTAATGCAAAGCGATCCAGATAATTATAAAGGCTTTCGAGAAAATGCTGATTTTTGGTTCCAACAATGGACCACTTCAAACATTGGTCTTTCCTTACCCACACCCTCAACTATATCATCATACATAAGCAAACCAACTATTGATTATTTTTACGTAATGGCTCATGGAAATCAACAGTTCTTCCAAACAGATAGAGAAGGGAGTTATTATTATTCAACAAATTTGAATACCGATATGAATAACCGGGATGCTATCACATTTGCATTCATTGGCACCTGTCAAAGCCTGACCACTACAGGTCCTGGAACTTTTTCTTATGAATTTCGCAAAGGAAAAATGACTGATACGGTAACCATAGGATTTGATCACATGGAATTATGTCCCGGGTGGCAATATGAATATCCTTGGCAGAACAGCATGTTTGAAAACATGAGCAAGGGATTTACGATTAAACAATCTTTTGAAAAAGCAACTGCAGCATATCCAACAATTGCATCAGCAGTCGTCTTTCTTGGGGATGAACAACTAAAGATTCCACAATCTGATTTAGATGGATCTGGTGAAATCAGTTGGACTGATGTTACACCTAAAGAACAAATTTCTGATAATTTTATTATAGAAAATAGTGGAGATTCAAATTCTGCTCTTAGTTGGGATATAGTTGAATTTCCTGATTGGGGTACTTGGGAATTCAGTCCTTCCGATGGCCATGGGTTAACTCCTGAGGATGATCCAATTACTGTAGAAGTATCGATTAATGCACCAGACGAAAAACAAGAATCATTTGATGGACAGATTAAAATAGTAAATATTTATGACGCCTCTGATCAATGTATAATACCTGTGTCTGTAACAACTCAAAAAAACATAGCAGATAACAAGGTTTTCGTTGATTTCCTTAAAAGGATAATTCAAAATCATTCACCGTTCTTTTTCTTTCTAGAAGAACTCTACCAATAAGAGTTAAACATAACTCTTCTTTTTTTATATAACGTCTAGATTTTATTATTTTGATAGTAATGACCTTTTGCCAAACATGTTTTTTATATTAAAAGAGATAAAATAAAAATTAGGATATTGAAAAGATGGAAAGCAAAATGGGATGTATTATCTAAATCGATTTCTCTCTAAAGGATACCACTTCCATCTTTCTTGGAGGCCAAACATAACCAATGGATTGTACAAACTGTAGTAAAGAACTCACTGAGTACGAAGAGCATGGTTTCTGGAATGTTAAATCATGGTACAAACTTTGTATACGATGTCTATTAGAAAAAACACTTCCTGAAGAAAGAGCTAAATTAAAAAAGGATATAGAAAAAAGTTTAGAAAAATGGGAGATAAGACATAGAAAATATTAGATTCAATGAGAATCCTTACTCACTCTGAACTGTAAAATTGGAAAACAATAATTACTGGAAAATAGTTTTTTTAATAATTGATGGGATTATCTCGTTCATAATTACCGTTAGTTTTTCACCATAAAGGTGTTTGAAAGTAATTAAAATCAAGTCGATTCCAATCATCAAAATCATTCATACCTCGACTGCCATCTGAATAATCCACCATGAGATACATATATCCATAATTCATCACGCTTTTGTAGGGTCTCCATTTCCACCAGTTCAGTTGCCAAGGATACATTCCATTTTGATCATCACAACCCGGAGTATTTCCATGAAAGATACCAAGAGTGTGACCGCATTCATGCATATAGGCGCTGGCATAAACAATCTCTTTTTTAATCCAAGGATAACTTGCTTGTTTATCCATGCCAAGAGCTGAAATCTGATATGAATCAATCACGGGTTTTACGCCACCCCAAAATCCAAAACCGGGGTGACGTTCTGCATTATAAAGTACCAATCCATAGTGGAAAACTCCACATCTCCAATTATCTTCTTCTTGATGTAAGAAATAATTCCAATACATCTCTTTGATTTCATCCATCGTTGCAGAATCATCAAAAGGAATACGTTCGCCACCACCCATACAACCATCGTCAAGATGATATACAATATTCTGTCTGTTAAAGACAGTGCGAAGTAGTTCTTTTGATTCATTTGGAAACTCAGTTATCTCTCCATTAGGTCCTGTGGCCATTTGATCCATTTCAACAAAAAGATCCTTTCTAAACGGATCAGAACCCCATTGGGAAGTTAGGTACTCTTCATAATTAGATAATCCATCGTTATCCGGGTCAAGTGCTGAATGATTCTCCCAAGTAAATGGATCGTACCAATAATGCTGTTTGTATTCAAATATTTGATAATCCCAGCTGATGGAGTTACCCCATTTATGTTCCCATTCTATTGGCACACCATCGTTATCAGAATCCTGGCCGCGATTATCAATGGTGGGGGAGGTTTGATAGATCTCAGTTTCTGTCCAATAAGGAATTCCATCACCATCATAATCATTTTGATAAATGTCAAACCACAGTTCACAATCAAAATCATGTTGATAGATACTTCCATCGTCACAGCCGTTTAATCTACCATAACCACTTGGGTCAGCATTAAAATAAAATCTTTCAAGAAAATCATCACCGATCCAATGACCATTTTTTAAGTTGTATCTCAAGTTAGTTTCATACTTGTTTTTATCTCCGGTATGCATTCCACTGATGTCACATTTTTTATCTCTTCCAATGTTTCTGTCCCAGAGTTGAATTGTTATATTAACCCATTCATTATCATCTGGAACATTTGATGTTACTTTCCAATTGGGATTATAAATATACGCAGAATTTCTCCATATGGGACTTTCAAATTCTTCATCATTGATCATTATTTTAACATAA
Organism: uncultured Thermoplasmatales archaeon; assembly: GCA_964414035.1. Classification (GTDB taxonomy): domain Archaea; phylum Thermoplasmatota; class E2; order DHVEG-1; family DHVEG-1; genus EX4572-165. The sequence goes on from CAYPUK010000127.1 coordinate 57,398, forward strand.
AAATCTGGATCTGAATGTTTATCGATGTATTCCCTAAAATGAAGATGAGTATCATCTTTCTGAAGAGAACGTATTTTTTTAAGTTCGAATGTAACAGTGAGATCAACCAGGGGATCAATGTCATTAAATCCCTGAGTCTCATAAGAATGAACCAATGGAATAAATAAAGATGAAAGGAAAAATGTGGAAATTAACAAGACATTCAATAAAGGTTTTAAAATGCTCATATTTGCCCCCGATAGATATTTTATTCTTATATATTAGGTAAGTTCATATAATATATTTTCCCATGATAATTAATTTGAGTAGAATATCTGGCTAAATTTAGTATCGACGCAAAACATGAAATAGTTAGAATTTCAAGTTGATGAAAGAAAATAAAATTTACGATTATTTTTTAGTTTTTAATCCGTACTGTAAACTAATCAATTGATTTTAAACATTAAACGTAATTGACAAAAATAAATTGTTATTTAACTTTAAAATGGATGAGTTCAATTGCTACCTCATTTCTTCTTAAAAATCCAGGGGTGAAAGGGCTATTATATCGTAACAGAATGATGGGTCCTTTAGTAGATAATTGTTCAATTTTCACTCTTCCTTTTAATTTTTGTGAATATTTGTTTATTCGTGCTTCGTTTGTTTTTCCACTGAATCTAATAATAGCTAAGGTTCTTTTGGGAATGAACTCTATATTCACACGTGGATTGATTGGAATTGGTGCAATATCTAATGAATAAGTGGAGGGAAGACTAAAAGCCATGTAGTTTCCTTTTGAGATCACTGGTGAGGTCATAGGTATTTTCTCAGATGAGAAAACTGGAGCGGTCATAGATATTTTTTCTCTTGATTTATTGTTTCCAGAGATATAATTGAAAAGAAGATTGAATGCAGTGGTCCCTTTTTCACTTGTTGTAGAAGCAACGACCAATGGAGGATATTGACGTATTTCAAAATTATTACTTTTCTTTAAAGTACTATAAGATATGGATTCAACCATAATAAAAACTTAGACTTGTTCTCATATATTAAATTTTTAATAGTATTATATTATTCATAAGAATTTTTAAATATAAAATCATCATATATTTTAAATGTAAATTAAAAAATGAAAAAAATTAATTGATAAAACCTATGGAGATGAATTAATGAAGGTTTTTAGTATATTATTAGTACTGCTTCTTCTTATCAGTGCATTTTCTGGTTGCATCAATAATGATGCTGGTGAACCAATCAATGTCGTTGAGGAGTTAGACGCAGTTCGATATGCTGGTTTATGGTATAGCGTGTATGAACTGCCTGTTTTTTATGGACTTTATCCATTCGGTTACTCTTCAGAAAAATGTGTTAATAGTACCGCAACTTACACCGTTGAATCAGAAAATACAATTCACGTTCTCAACAAATGCATTCTTAGAGGAAGGGAACAGCAAGTTGAGGGAACTGCTCGATATGCAAATAGTTCAAATAAAAATGGTGCATTAATTGTCAATTTTTTTGGTTTCGACTCAGACTATAATGTGATCGGTTTGGATGAAGAATACCAATGGGCAGTTATTGGTACTAAGAATCGAGAAAGTCTTTGGTTTTTTTCACGGACGCCAACTATCGATGAACCACTACTCGAGGAAATGAAAGACATCGCAGAAAAAGAGGGATTTGATACTTCACAATTATATAAAGTAAAAAGAGAATGATAACCTTGTGTTTTGGAGTTCATTGTCAATTTGAAAGTTTATGACAAGAGGGTTATGATCTGCCAATCATTCCAAGACTTGCTAGGAATTTCATTACCATAAAATTGTGAATTTATTTGATAGAATCATTCTTCCTTTTTGAATGTTAATACGTTATATATCGATCCGTGTTACTTCTTGAAAATTTTCTACTAAAATATATTTTTCAACAGAGATTTCTATCATTCTGCAATCATTTGAATCTGTAAATTCTTTCAAGTAAGGATGTTTTTTAAGAAATTCATATTTAATTTCACTTTCTTTGATGACCCTAGTTTCTCCAACCGCAGTCACAGTCATTGCATTTTCAATATCAACTGGATCATTATCACGATTATCAATTAGAATAGACACTCTAGATTGTTTTGATAGATTTTTAAATTTCCTCGTATTTTTTGAAGTTGGAAAATAGATTTTTTTCAAATCTTTTCTAACTAAAAAAGATACAAGATTAGTATAAGGTTCAGATTTTCCTTGAGTTGCAATTACTGCAAATCTTTGTTCTTCGAGCAATTTTTTAATCTTTTGCTTTAAACGATCATTCATCATATCATCTCAGTTATGATAGTTATTTTATTAATCGAAACAACCTTTCATCCATTCAATGCATTATATTGATTTCCTAGATTTACTAATTGATTAAAATGTGAAATCTCCTATGGATCTAATAATTTAAATTACAAAAATATTTGATTCACTAATGTTGTATACAATTATCCCTTTAAGGAATTTGGGTCCTACATTGTGATAGTCTAGATTTGAACGTCTAACAATGTTTTTCACCAAGAACATTGATTAATTGATGATTTTTCTGTTGTTGAAAATGGAATTAATGACCCGTCGGGATGTGAGCACGAATTTACTAGTATAAATCGCTTTCAGAGAAATATATTAAATAAACAGTCTCCTTTAGATAACCTTATATGGCTGATGAGCCATAATCTTGTAAATAAGGAGGTTTATCTATGAGTTGTATTGATCTTTTTATTCAGACACTAAAGACTGAGAACAGCAAGAATCAATATAAAACATTGTTACGAAAATTCTTTAGTCTCATTGAGGTAAATCCCGATGATTACATCATAAATACTGAAAGAGATTACTACAAAGACATTCAGCGATATATTATCTAACTTGTATCTAATGATTGTAGTAAAGGAACAATAAGAAACTATCCATATAAACTCATGAAGTTCTTACGATACAATGAGGTAGAAATATCAACAGCACAAGAAATGAAACTCAAGGATATGATACCAGATAAGCCAGTGAACACTCAAGTCAATGTGTTATCACAGGATGATATAAAATCACTCATGAATCATGCTGATATCAAGATGAAAGCACTGATATCATTCTTAATATCAAGTGGATGTCGTGTAGGAGAAGTTCTTGAATTATATATTGATGATATTGAATTAGATGAGAGTCCTGTAAGAGTTCATATCTCTGGATCAATCAGTAAGACAGGTAATCAGAGAACAACATTCATCAATGAGGAATCTAAACATTTTCTTCTTGATTGGTTGGATATGAGGGATGAATGGATTAAAAGCAGAAACATGACCTTCATCAAAAAAGATAATCCAGATATCAAAAAGAAACTCTTTCCTGTGGATTATTCTACAGTAACTAAATCTTGGATATTATTACTCAAAAAGATTGGTAAGGATAAGAGAAATAGAGATACTAACAGATATGTGTATCCTTTGCACTCATCACGAAAATATTTCTCCACGCATATGAGACAATCAATGGATTGGGAGCTGGTAGAAATCTTATTAGGACATAGTCAAGGAGTCAAAGGAAGATACTACAATCCATCAATAGATTTGTTGTCAGATGCTTATGCTGATGCATCGCATGAGGTTAACATCTTTGCATCAGGTGTACCTCGATCTAAGATAGAGCAACTTGAATCTGAGATTAAAAGACGAGATGATGATATCAAGGATTCCAAGAAAGATATTCGATCATTGAGACAGGAACTGGAACAGATGCAATATAGAAAGAAACGATATGATAAACTCATCAATGATATCAGGAAACTTGAAAGGAAATATTTCCAGACTGCACCCCAATCTGAAGAATCATTTGAACTGGAAGAGAAAATCAGGAATTTAGAACTCCAATTAGAAAAACTGGAATGATGGGTAAAAATCATCTTTTTTCATACTTTTGTCAACTCTCGGACTTTAGTAAAGTCACTGAATTATGCTGCTATATGGCTCAAAAAATCCATATATGGCATTTTTTTGCCAGTACTGGACACTTATTTGTTCACCCATACCCATAGGCATCGTTGTTAAAAATTAAGGTTTTTACGTTGCTTTTTATGATGTTTTCGTTGTTAAAATTAGGCAACTTTTATTAGTTTTATACAAATGGAAACATTGGTATTGTCCTAATTTATACAGCAAAATGAAACATAAAAAATTCATGCCAACTCCACGGATGATCCATGATCCCTTCAAGCATAGCCGGAGATGATCCTCGTTTAAATTCATTGATAAAATCCCAGTAGAATTGAAACAGATGAATCGCGCATTCAAACCGTCGTTTATATTTTGAAAAACATTTTGTTTTTCGGACTACTCTTCCGTTTCGTTCTCGGAAGATGCCATTAAAGTTTTCAATTTGTGTTGTTTCTATATCTTCAAGATCAGGTGTTCCAAAGATAATTCGTTTTTCTTTATCAACGAGTCTTCCGTTTTCTTTGATCTTGATCAGTTGTCCGTAATTCATGCAGGGTTCTGCATATAATTCTTTTATTATCTCTTTATAATCCCTGTTTCCATCTGTGAAGAGCTCAATTTTGTTATCTGGAAACGGGAGTTGCACTCGTTCATACAGTTTGTTCATCATTTTCATACAGGTCTCCTGAGTCCATTTTCCAACAGCGAATGCAATGAAAAAATAAGTGTTTCTTTTTATACAGGCGTAGGTCCACTGGTCACCTTCTTCAATCCTATTTTTGCTGCTGGGCTTAATGTTCTTTTGTTTTTTTTTACAAAAGACCAGAACTCATCACATTCAATAGGAGTAAGTCCCAGATGATGAATGAGATACTCATTCATTCGTTCAGCATGAACCGCCATATCTTCCAGTAATCTTCCAATAGTATCGCGATGATGCCCGGTGAGTCGTTCAATACTTCGAATCCCGTTTTTCTCAACAAGATGCTTGCAGATGGTTTCAATTTCTTGTTCTGAAAGATGCTTATGATATAAGGGTGTATTTGCTGTTTCCACAAACCATGTTTGACAATGATTGCAGTAGTATTGTTGATGTCCTGCTCGGTTCTTTCCTCGTTTAATAATATCTTTTCCTTCCTCTTTTAAAAAATATGCACATGCCGGATTCTGGCATGTGATATCTATTTTACTTCTTGGTCTTGCCATTATACCATCCCTATAATGTGGATGGTATTTATCATATATTAATTATATGGTATAATTTAGGACAATACC
>CAYPUK010000128.1:0-7548 GCA_964414035.1 uncultured Thermoplasmatales archaeon
ACTGAGTTGTGTAGAAAAGAAGACGTGGAACGACTATATAAGATATTAAAAAATAAAGTTAGAGATGAATAAATATGCCTGAGTTACCTGATGTAGAAACATTTAAACGATATATCGATTCAACAGCACTTCATAAAAAAATAGAAAAAGCACAGGTGACCAATGAAAAAATTCTTGAGGATACTCAAAAGAATTATCTTGAAAGTTCACTTCATGGAGAAAAGTTTGTTGAAAGCAAACGTCATGGAAAATATCTTTTTTTGAAAACAACGAATGACCAATGGATGATTGTTCATTTTGGGATGACGGGATTTGTGAAATATTTCAAGGATGAATCAGATAAACCAGATCATACTCGATTATTACTTCATTTTGATAATGATTATTTCCTCTCTTATGATTGTCAACGAATGCTTGGAAAGATCAATTTAATTAAAAACAAAGAGGATTACATTAAGATGAAAGGCTTAGGTGATGATGCATTGAAGATATCTTATGAGTTATTTGAAAAGAAATTGAAAAATCGAAAAGGAATGGCTAAGTCAACACTGATGAATCAATCAATTCTTTCAGGAATTGGTAACATTTATGCTGATGAGATTTTATTTCAATCAGGGATTCATCCAAAAACAAAAATGAATCATCTCAATGAAGATGATTTTCAAAACATGTATGAAAAAATGCAAGAAATCTTTGATGTAGCGATTAAATCACAAGTAGATACCGATGAGTTTCCCAAAACGTATATTATTCCTAATCGAACAAAGGATGGCAGGTGTCCAAAAGGAGATAAAAAATTAGAGAAAACCAAAGTGAATGGACGGACAACGTATTATTGTCCAATTTATCAAGATAAAAAGTGAAAATGAGGATTTGAAAACGGATATGTTATATCTTGGAACTTCCGGATGGTATTATGAGCATTGGATTGATCGATTTTATCCCTCTGATTTGGGGAAAAAAGATTGGTTATCATTTTATGCAGATCGATTTAACACCGTAGAAGTAAATGCTTCATTTTACCGATTACCGTTTAAAAATATGGTGAAGGGATGGAGGAATAAAACACCTGATGATTTCTTACTGACGTTTAAAGGAAGTCAACTGGTTACTCATAAAAAGAAATTGCAAGATGTAGAAGAATATCTTAATCGATTTCATAAAAGAATACGATTAGCTAAAAAAATCGGTGTTGTTCTTTGGCAGTTACCTCCAAGTTTGAAAATAGATCTGGATCGGTTGGAGTATTTTTTACAGTTGCTTGATTCTGATATGAGGCATTGTGTTGAGTTTCGTCATAAGAGTTGGTTTGATGAACGTGTCTATGATCTGCTTCAGAAATATTCTGTTGGTTTTTGTATCGTGAGCGCGCCAAACCTTCCAGTAACACTTCAAGTAACTGCAGATTTTGCGTATATCCGATGGCATGGTGTTAATGATTGGTATCAACATGATTATACTGATAAAGAATTGAAACATTGGGCTGAAATAATCAATTCCCTTGATGTAGATAACGTATTTGGATATTTTAATAATGATTATCAAGGATTTGCTCCTAAGAATTGTTTAACTTTAAAAAAGATATTATCTTAAATAATCACTATTTGGATTAATTGTACCCATTTTTTAATTAATTTTTAATTGTTATTAAGTTATAATTTAAAGATATGTGTTTGATAATCTTTACTATGATACATTATGACTGATGATAGTATTCAGATTTTAAAATCAATTGTAGATAATCCATTTACTCGCTTCTTTCTTTCTCATTTAGGATACTGTGAAAATTATGATGCCTATCTTTCGTCAGATCCTGGATGTATATGGAATAAGAAAGAACATCAATTAATTGCTCAAAAAATATCAAAATAGATTTGATAACCTATGAAAAATAAGAAAATCGCTCAAATATTTAATGAAATCGCAGACTTATATGAAATGCAGGATATTGATTTTAAACCAAGAGCTTATCGAAAAGCAGCACAAAATATAGAAAGTTTAGGAAAAGACATTGAAGAAATTTATGAAGACAATGAATTGAAAAACATTCCGGGAATAGGTGAAAGCACCGCTGAAGAAATCAAAGAGTATCTGGACACTGGAACGGTTCAACGATTAAAGAAACTCAAAGAAGATATGCCTGTTGATTTACGAAGTTTATCTGCGGTAGAAACACTTGGTCCAAAAAAGATAAAACTGCTCTATCAAGAATTAGGAGTAAGTACTCTTGATGAGTTAGAACAAGCAGCAAAACAAGGAAAGATCCGAGATTTAGATGGATTTGGTAAAAAAACAGAAGAAAACATTTTAGAAAACATTTCTTTTGCTCGACAAAAAGGACAACGTTTCCTTTTAGGTTACGTCCTTCCTGAGGCAAAAGAAATTATCAGCGAATTAACTGACCATGTTGATCAAATTGAATTAGCAGGATCACTTCGTCGGAGGAAAGAAACCGTTGGTGATGTAGACATATTAGCGGTTTCTTCTGAACCTAACAAAGTAATGGATTATTTTGTTAGTATGGATCGTGTTGAAAACGTCATCGCACATGGAGAAACCAAATCAACGATTAGATTATATGGTGGCATTCAAGTTGATTTACGGATCGTCAAAGAACAAAGTTTTGGATCAGCTTTACAATATTTTACTGGAAGTAAAGATCATAATGTGAAACTACGGCGAATAGCACAAAAAAACGGTTTGAAATTAAATGAGTATGGATTATTTGATAATGGTAAACGAAAAGCTGGCGAATCAGAAAAAGAGGTTTATGAAGAATTGGAATTAGATTGGATACCTCCAGAATTACGGGAGGATAATGGAGAAATTAATGCTGCAAAACAACATTTTCTCCCCCGGTTAGTTGAATATGATGAGGTAAAGGGTGATTTACAAATGCATTCTACCTGGAGTGATGGAAGTAATACCATGAAGGAAATGATTGAGGAATCAAGAAAACTTGGTCATTCTTTTATTGCTTTCACGGATCATGTGGGGACACTAAAAGTAGCTGGTGGGATGGATAAAAAGAAATGGGAGAAACAAGGAAAAAAGATTGCCGAACTTCAAGAGAACTATGGGGACATTCATATTTTTCATGGTTTAGAAGCAAATATCAAAAAAAACGGTGAATTAGATATAGATAGTTCTTTTTTAAAAGAAGCTGATGTAGTATTGGCCAGTATTCATTCCTCATTTAGACTTTCTAAAAAAGAAATGACTGACCGAGTTATTAAGGCAGTTGAAAATGAATATGTAAATATTTTATCTCATCCGACTGGCAGGAAAATTCAGAAAAAGGAAGCTATACATCTTGATTTAGATGCCGTGTTTGAATCAGCTCGGAAGCAGCAGGTAGCAATTGAGATTAATGCCTATCCTGAACGACTTGATCTAAATGATGTTAATGTGCATCGAGCGATTGATACAAATGTGAAATTATCGATTGGTACTGATGCTCATAGAAAAGATCACTTACGATATTATACCCTGGGAACAGCAGTTGCTCGAAGAGGATGGGCTCAGCAAAAAGATATCATCAATACGTTTTCTTTATCTAAATTAAAAAAATTTTTGAATAAAAAACATAGATAGGAGAATATAAAAAATGAATGGAATAAAAGAATTGATACGATCGGATTATCCCGCAATAGATGAAAACGAAACAATTTCAAAAGCGATTTCAACAATGGATACTGAAGATGGAATTCTTTTACTAAAAGATGGAAAATACAGTGGAGTTCTTAACAAACGGGATATTTCAAAAGCAAAAATATCTCCAGACACAAAAGCAAAAACATTCTTAGAACATGTAGCAAACGTTTCATCTAAAGAAACTGTTGAGAATGCTGCAGGATTAATGCTTGAAAGCGATTCCTATGTTCTTCCGGTTTTTGGTAAAAAGAAAAGGTTTTTGGGAGTAATTACTGCAAAGGATCTACTCAGAAAATCCATCGAAACTGATTTTGGAGATGAACCAGTTAAACACTATATTTCACAACCAGTAATCGATATTTCTGCTGAAGAACCTGTCTCTAAAGCGATTAACATCTTTCATGATGAAGATATCTCTAGATTACCAGTTTATGACGATAATGAGCTATCTGGGATTCTTACTATCGATCATATCTTGACTCCGTTTATTCATCCGGAACATCGACAGGGTGGATCTGGACAATATCAAGATATGTCAAAGTATGGTGCGTCGATTGGGGATAAAAAAAAATATTTGGATTTACCAATAAAAGGAGTGATGTCTCCAACATTTTCATTGAAGTCCCCTAATGAAAGCGTTCAATCCATTGTTAAAACAATGTTTGAAAAGGATTATAGAGGAATTTTTATCGGTGAAAAAAATGAGGTAATTGGAGTTGTTACTAAAAGAGATCTTTTGGAGCCATTAGCAACGACGACAATAAAAGAGCCAATGATAATTCAATTCTCTGGTAAGTTAGATAGGATCAATGGATTTGATAAAGAATGGGCTCGAGGGGTGATTCATTCAAATTTTGAAAAACACTTGGATTACTTGGACAATGCTCATATTTATGTTCGTTTGAAACGTCATAGTGAACAAAGTAAAGGAAAACATATTATCTTTTGTAATTTACGTCTCTCATCACCTCGAGGCATGTTTGTTGCTCGAGATGAAGGCTGGGGTTATATGGATGCTATTAATAAATCAGCAGCTGCAGTTGAACGACAAATTAGAAAACAAAAACGGTGGTGAGATGGTGGCGGAGTACTGGATTAGCCATATTAAAAGAGAGCAAGGTGAAATTAAGAAGGTTAATGCATTCCTAAATACTGTTGAAGGACTAAAAAACCCTAACATTTTTGATAAAAAAGAAGTCATTAACAGTATTGATAAGAATGATGATGTCTGGTATACCTGTACGCTACAACAGAAGAAGAGTGGAAGGCGGGTTTGGCAGAAAGGATCTTTGATTCATACGTTTAACCGGAATAAAAAAGAATTTATTCGATCAAATCCTGATACTACTCGATTGGATAACCTTGGCCGACTTCCATCGATAGATGAGATAGATAAAACAACGTTTTCACGAGTTTAACTTCTAAAACATTTTTTTTACTATTTACTTATACCGATTTTAAATATCATATATGATATAATATATTTTTACATATCACAACCACCGATTGTTGGACAACCACCAGCATAATCAGATTCTACATTAAGATACTCTGATTGTTTCAAATCATCCTCCATACTTAATACCTGATTCTTTTTAGTTCCATACCGATATAACGTAATCCCTTTACAGTTCAACTCAAATGCTTTTAAGAAAATGTTTTTAACTTGTTCAAGAGAAGCATCTTGGGGTAGATTCACTGTTTTTGAAATTGCATTATCCGTGAACTTTTGAAATGCAGATTGCATCTTTACATGAACACTTGGATCAATGTCAAGAGCGGTCACATACAATGACTTAATATCCTGAGTGATCCCATCAATATTTTGTACTGATCCTTTCCGAGCAATTTGTTTAATTAAATCATTTGAGTACAAATTTTCCTTTTTTAATCTTTTTTCAAATAATGAATTCACTTCAAAAAATTTCTTTCCACCCATGATATTTCTTACGAATGCAATACCAAATAATGGTTCAATTCCACTTGAACAACCAGCGATAACACTAATGGTTCCGGTTGGAGCAATAGTAGTTACCGTTGCATTTCTCATAGCATCATACGATTCATTCCAAATACTATCCTTAAAATTAGGAAATGATCCTTTCATTTTTCCCAATTCTACAGATTTTTTTCTTGCTTCTTCATATATAAATTTCATAATCTTTTGAGCTATTTCTAAGGCTTGATTTGAATCATAGGGTATATCTAATTGAATTAAAAGTTCAGCAAAACCCATGACACCAAGTCCAATTTTACGGTTTTCCCTCGTTTTTTTCTCAATTTCCTTTAAGGGGAACTCATTAACATCAATAATGTTATCTAAAAAATGAATGCCCGTTCGAACTGTTCGTTGAAGTTTTTCCCAATTCACATCAGATTTATCTTCATTGATCATATTTGACAGATTAATTGACCCCAGATTACAACTTTCATAAGAAAGAAGAGGTACTTCTCCACAAGGATTGCTTGCTTCAATACTCCCTTCTTTTGGAGTTGGATTATGTTTATTTATTTCATCAAGAAATAGCAATCCAGGATCTCCAGTTTTCCAAGCTTGATATGAAATCAAATCAAAAATATAACGAGCAGAAATTCGTTTTGTCTTTTTATTCGTCCGAGGATTCACTAGATGAATATCTTCATCTTTTTTCACTGCATTTATAAAATCGTTAGTAACCGCAACAGATAAATTAAAATTTTCAAATGCACCATCAGCATCTTTTGCAGTAATAAAATCAATGATGTCAGGATGATCAAAACGAAGTACTCCCATATTTGCTCCACGTCTTCTCCCACCTTGTTTAACCACATCTGTTGTAACATCAAAAACTTTCATAAAGGAAAGTGGGCCGGAAGCAATACCTTTTGTGGTCTTCACAATGTCTCCGCTTGGTCTAACAGGAGAAAAAGAAAAACCTGTTCCTCCACCAAATTTATGGATTAATGCCATATTTTTAACTGCTGTGAAAATACTTTCCAATGAATCATTGATGGGTAAGACAAAACAAGCAGATAATTGTTGAGGAACAGAGAGACCAGCGTTCATAAGTGTTGGAGAATTCGGTAAAAAATCAAGTTTAACCATTGCATTAAAAAACGTTTCTTCAATTTTGTCGACGTTAACATTATCATATTCTGCATCTGCTTCAGCAACTTTCTTTGCTACTCTAAGAAACAATTCAGAAGGCGTTTCAATAATTTCACCTTCCTCATTTTTTGCTAGATATCGTTCTTTTAATACTTTTATGGAATTCAAACTTAATTTTAAATCATCACTTACTCCAAAAATCTCTTTAATCTCTCGTTTCTCTGATTGCTTATTTCGATAAAGTATGTAAGCTTTTGCTACATTTGCTAAATTATGTTTAATTAATGTTTTTTCAACGTAATCCTGAATATCTTCAACTGAAGGAATATTTCTCTTAGAATAGGAAGAACTAATCTTTTTAACTACTTCCTCTGAAAGAAGAGTTGCCAAGTCTTTATCCATATCAGTTGCAATTAAAGCCTTTTTAATTGCTTCATTAATTTTTGATGGTTGAAAATCAACTATTTCACCAGTTCGTTTTATTATCTTTTTAACGGTCATTTTAATAATCAATAGAATAACAACAGTAAACCTTTAAAAAGTATCCCTATAACAATAAAAAAATGACTTAATTTAGACAAAAATTTACTTTTTCCTTCTCTTAAGAAATCCGAATACCTATAACTTATCTTTTTCCTTTTCAGATCTTGATTGTGACGGTTTCAGTTCCCTACATTCCATACAACGGTATGAAGCATCCATATTCGCCGTTCCACATTTTTTACATATCCAAGCCATTGGATACAGTACCATACCTGATGTTGTATAAGAAACTAATGGTGATTTAGTTCCAAAAAGATGAAAGA
>CAYPUK010000129.1:0-2445 GCA_964414035.1 uncultured Thermoplasmatales archaeon
TGACAAGGTTTCCTTCATGGAAGCACTCATTAAAATCGCTGAATACACCCAATCTCTTTCAAAAAATGAACAAAAACCAACACCTGCAATCTCAGTATCACTTCTGAAACTGAGTTCATATCATCCAACTTTGACTGATCGATTCCTTAGTTTGTTCAAACAATGTCAGAAAAAAACAGTTCTTACTATTCTTGTAAGCCTGGTGATTCTTTTTGCGAATGGATCCGCAATTCTTTTCACTCATTCATTTTTCACTGATTCCGTTCAAGTTGAAGATTCAACTTCTGATGAGTTAGTTTCTGTTGAAAAACAATACCTTGTTGAAGATGTAACTTATGCGACCTTTTACAAAGACAATCAACAATATGAAGGCAGAATGGTTCATAAAACACTATACAATGTGATTAGCATTCCCACCTTTTCAAACAGTAGTAATATTCGGGAAATAATCAATTTTCTCATCTTGAAATATTATCAAAATCAACACTCATTCTCAGCTTTCTAATGCCACGTCTTTAGAAGGATGTAAAGATTATTTTTTTACTAATATGAATAATATTTTGTGTCAAACTGAAAAATCAGTTTGGAATAATTGAACAAATTGAAAAATTAAAAAAAGGAAAGGAGGGTTAGGCGGTTTTTCTTTAAAACCATGGCCAAAGATGATGCCATTGATCATTTACAAATACTTCAATCGCCAATGAAAAGAAATCAAGTTCTCCTGATCGATTTATGTTGAATTCAGATAGTGGCCATACCGTCCAATCCAACTGAAAATCTTCAGCCGCAAGCGTTTCTCCAATAACACTTAAACCATTCTCTGGACCTTTTATTAACAGATTAACCGTTGATAACGGATCTTGGTTGGTATCTAACCTTAAAAAACCAGTAACATTTGATTTCCATGCGCAATAAATGTATTCGGCCGTTGGTCTTGCATCCAATTGAGCTTCCCAGTCCTCAAAGAGAATATCCAAATCCAAATGTAATGATGGATCTTTTTGTATTTCAAAATTACCTGGATTCGTTAAATTCCAAAACGTAGTCATATCAACTGTTGTTAACTGTTTTATTGAAAAATTAATAGTTGGATTATCAAGTGAGTTTAACACATAAATCGAAGTATCCTCCGAATCAATATTAATATGATAAAAACCATTTTCTCTTGAAGGAATCCATTCAGCTGAAAGCGATTTCGGCGTATTTTTTATCAATGCATATTTACATTGCCCTAAATCCTCTGTTTCAATCAGAACCTCTACATCATACATGCTAGAGCTTTCGTATTCAATACTTCCCCCTTCTGATGAAAACGGAGTGAGTGCAAGGGAAAAGGAGATTTCCTCAGGTAATGAATCAATCGTAAGTTTCGTTGTTTTAGAAGTATCCTCAGTAATTTTTGTCATTTCAACAGTGAGAATAGTTTCATAAGGAGTGTCTCGAGTAAGTATATATTCCCATTTGTCAGGATTCTTAGTCGATCTGAGTGTTATTTGCGTGTCGCTTGCTGGTTGAAAACCAAAAGCATAGGATCGTTTCACATTGGTGTCATCAAATCCACCAAATAAAGTAATCTGTTTTCCCTCTTGGTTTTCATCGTATGACGGTGACATAAAAAATGACATACCCGTTATACCATCAATTGGTTCAATAAATGCAGTCGTTGATAATTGAATTCTTTTTGGAATCTCATTAGACGACTGTTTTGGTGATTCATAACCAACAGAAATTAAATTATCGGCAATGCTTGCAGATAAAGAAAATGCACTATTCTTAATTTCATCACCAATTCGTTCAACGCTCACAGAAAAAACAGCTCCCAATGTGAATTCAGGACTAGGTAAAAAATATGGTAAAATAAGGTACTGAACCCGTATATCTTTACCGTTTATACCCGTATTTTCATCGTTATCCACATCTATTTCGTTTGATAAGGCAAAGGTTATCTCAGATGTCTTTTCGATATCATCACAAGTAGTTGTAATGGTACTAGTAAAAAAATTCAATTGCAAATTACGACTGTCTTTCCGCCCAAAAAATATGTTTTTTATCACTGATTTCATGTTAAGTTTTTGCTGATGATCTTCTGATATGATGCCCTCACCTTCATTTTCAATTTCTTCTGGACGTAACTGTGCTAGTGACATAGAAGAAGCTGATGAAGATATCATTAAAAAACTTACAAATATGGCCCCCAAAAAAAACATTTTTCTTATCATAATTACTAAATCACCTCTTTACTTATATATTTGTTACTTCCCTTTTATATTACTTTGCATAATTGTTTTGATTATTGTCGAAATTTTATAGATGATCAAATCTGATAACATATACAGGAATTGAACAAAAAAAATAACAAAGAATTGAAAATTATTCACAACTCTTTCATTAATGAATATATTTCGAAAATATCTGATGCATAAAGAATGCAAGTTCTCCCGATAT
>CAYPUK010000130.1:0-3927 GCA_964414035.1 uncultured Thermoplasmatales archaeon
AAATAATTTTTTTTTCAATAGTATCATTAATCAAGATGAGTAAAGTCCAAACAATAAAATAGTGCCAGATGATATGAAATTATTTCTCAGACAGGCTCTCTACCTCTTTTTTTTTCATCAACAACAGAAGAATATCCCCAAATAACATGATCATCTTCTAAGTGTTTCTTAATTCGCCAAACCTTTTGTCGAGAACAATGCAACGAATCAGCAATTTTATGAAGACTTTCTCGAGCATCCATGCGTAATATCTTTAGAATTTTACCTTCAGATTTGAACGATTCACGTTTACTGCTCTTAGGCATAATTAAACTCTCCCCAATAGTAAATTAAATTAACAATGAATCTTTAGAATGCATCTTCAATCGTTCTAAAGGATCAAATGATAATCCCAATCCTTCTTCAATAGGTGAAATGAGTTCAACACGATCAATTTTCTTAATATACTCTCCAAAAACGTTTTGAATGAGCATACAAAATTGTTCCATGGACCAAAGAGAAGACACAGAAATACAAAACAACCAATCAGAACTACCATTCGTATTATACTCAAAATGAATGTTAACATCTAATGTATCAACCTTATTTTTAATCATCTTTTCAAATGTTGAATGAAACATATCTTTAGACATTGATTTTTCATTTCGAGAAACCAAAATAAAAAAACGTCTCATCTCAAGATGATTATTAATTTCAGGATTAAATCCATCATCCATATGGTATTTTTTCTGAACTCTATAGATTTTTTGTTTGGAAAAATGTAGTTTACTGGCAATTTCAGCAATCGTTACCTTTGGATTTTTTAACTCAAGTAAAATCTTTCTTTCGTCTTCATATAATTGTTTTTTACTAATTCGTGGCAAAACAAAACCCTCCCATTATTATTTTTAAATTTTGCATATAGCACGAAGCATAGATACCAAGGTAGAAACTTTACAATCATTATGTTTCGAAGCCTCCTCCAAGCAAATAACTATAATATATATCACAATAACAGTATATAAACTTTATTATTTGATTTTTAAGTCACTTTTAAGTAACAATATATCATATATAACCGTATTAAGATTTTAATATGATAATTTATGTAACAAAGTGAGATAGGGGAAACCCCTATGACCCCTTCCGCCTTCCCTTCCTCGGTCGGCGGGAAAATATCAAGGGTTTGTTGACGATCATCAATAATGTTTACATGATGATGCTTTTGTTGATCACGTAAATATTGCGCTGACTCATCAAAATTTTTCAATCCAATTGACTGGTAATGTTCATATCCACTCCAAAACGCTCCTTTTGGATACCGTTTGCGGAAACCTGGATGATCCCTAAACATTTTTTTAGCGGTTTCCGATTTCAAGATAATCTCCGTTTCTTCAACAGAATACCTTTTTGGGATGTTTACTTGAAAGTGAACGTGGTTATCCGCAAATCCAAACTCTCCAAATTCAAAACCAAGAGATTCCAACTCTTTTAATCGTTTTTTACAGGTATCAATATGAGTTTGTTTCCGGAAACATCGAAAACGTTTTTTGGTGACAAACAGCATTTCAATCCAATTGTTCCGGGTGTCACCCGAAATCTTTTTAGTGCTATCGCTCCTTACATTTTTCAAAGTTATACGGTCCTGTCGTGCCATTGAAGGGCAAGCCCGCAGTGGCTTGCCGCGCGCGACATATTTTAGAAAGTGTTATTCAGAAAAAAAAGTATCGGCCTTTCATCTCCGGGCCTTCGCTTCACTCAGTCCCGCAGTATTCTCGGCCTAAAAATGAAATAAAATCCCATCTGAAAGGATGCTAAAAAGGATAAGTGAGATATAAAAATTTAATTTTAACATGATGCGGTTTCTTATTTTAACCTTATTTGATTAAAAAAAAGAAAAAAATAAATGAAGTATTTTTTAAACCGGCGTTAAAAGTGAAAAAAATTGGAAAAGTATGGGATAGTGCTGTTCAAGATATTGTAAAAATCCTGGTTGGAATTGTTTATTTTTTGGCATCGAAACTTCAAGTGAATCAGACCAAACACTTTCTAAACCCTGATCATCTTTTACTTTCACTTTCACACTGTAACTTCCTTGATTTGACCAACTATGTGAAACACTTGCAATTTGGCCTGAATCATATGGTCCAATCCAACTACTGTTCGTTCCATCACTCCAATCAAACAAATAATATAATTGATCTCCTTCTGCATCTGTTGTCGTTGCATAATAGGTATATGATTTCCCAACTCTTCCTGACGAAGGACCCGTAATCGTTGGTTTAGACGGTGGTGTATTTAAAAGAATTTCAACGGTTTTTGCAGTTGAAAAATCACTTTGACCACCTCGGCTATCTTCAGCTACTACTTGCACATGATAGGTTCCTGCCACAGTCCAAGTATGGGATCGTATATCAGTTTGTCCGCTGCTTTGTAAATTACTCCATTCATCAACGGTTCCATCACCATCCCAGTCCCAGCCATATTTTATGGTATCATCATCTGGATCAGTGGCATTCGTTGAAAATGTTAATAGCGTGTTAATCATTCCAGAACTTGGACCAATTGGCGTTTGTGGAGTACTTGGTGGATTATTTGCCCCTGAAACAATAACCGTAAGTGCGGGTGAAAATCCACTTTGCGCGCCATGTTCATCTTCAGCTTTTACCCGAAGATATCTGGTACCGGTCCCATAAAACGTTATTTTAACTGAACATGTCGTTCCCGAATCCATCAATCCGGTCCAATGTGATGGGCTGATAATTCCATCGTTATCAAAATCAAATCCATATTTAATTTGATCGTCATTAGGATCACTCGTACCAGTGGTATAAGTGTATTGTACGTTTTCAGTAACAGTTGTCGGACCATTTGGTTTACTTGGAGTATATGGAGGGAGGTTCTCTGATTCATTGATTCCACTGATAACAAATGCTAAATCAATTGAAGAAGTAAACGCGGGAGGTTCATATAATTCAGTCCATTCTGATTCAAACCAATACCCATGAACGGCATCATCATTCCAGTGATCCAAAGAGGTCTTCCAACCCCAGCGAGATTGTGGTGAGCTCGTAGGCAAAATTATGGCAGAGATACTCAGCCAGTAAATGGTTCCGTCTTCTTGGATGAATGGATCATCAATGTTTTCAATGTTATACTGCCAATAATAATAATGATTATCATCTAAGAAATAGCCTTCTCCTGGATCATACCATCCTTGAACTCCTTCCCATGGACCAGCAACCGTCCAATCATCTGGATGAAATGTTTTTTCCCAAAGAATTATTCCCGGACGACTGTACGGTATTGTAGGTGGATCAGCAGGGATATCACTGAAAATTTTAACTGAGAATGCTACGATTGTGCCAATTTTATCCTCTAACCATGATCCCCAAAAATGAATATCAGTTACTGGACCTGATTCAGTACACATCCAATCATCTGCAAGACGATTATAAGGAAAAACAGTATCGACATAGCTAGCATCAACATCCCAACCCAATGGATCAGGAAGTTGTGGAAAATGCATTTTATAATCATCTCCAGGATTCCAATCCATTGACTTTATTTCCATTTCTTCATCAATCGTTAATATCTGATGCATTTGAATATTTGAATTTACTGCAGATAGATTCGTACTTGTCATAAAAAACAGCATTACTAAAAATACAGCGCTCTTTCTCATCACCTTTTTGGTTTCCATTTTCTTCTCCCCAGAAAAAAAATTTATTTCTAATTAATTTAAGGATAATTGATTATTAATAGTTTGCGGTATGTTAACTTTTAACAATCTCTTATATCGATTTTAAAAATGATTTATTCAATAACTGATCATTTTAGAACAGTGTTAAAATAAAAAAGAGGGAAAGAGAAAACTCTTTAGTTTTCCCCAAACAGGTTGAACACACGAACTTGTTGTGATGTCGTACTTGGATTACCCACAGTATC
>CAYPUK010000131.1:0-9215 GCA_964414035.1 uncultured Thermoplasmatales archaeon
TGATGCACATAATGAACTATTTGTTCATGCATCAGTTTTTGTTCATTTTCTTCTTTTTTCATCTTGTTAACCACCTTTCAATCATATCTTTTTTAACATAATGAGCTGGAAAAATCTGAAGATCTAATGAATCACAAAAAGGGCAAGATGTCACATGATAGGTTAACCAAACAAAGCCACATGTATTGCATTTGAAGATCTGCCAACTTTTATGATAAAAATTCTTGGAAAACAATTTCAACTGGCTTCCCTCCAGCTACTTGTGGTTAAAATGTGAACAAGTTCAAAAAAAGAAAAAAAGAAAAATTTAGTGAGAAGTTTTTCATCCACTGTGCACAACACTATATAAAAACTTGAAAATGCTGTGCAAAATCCCTCCGAGAAAGATTCACCGGCTTGTGGGGATTCAAACCCCAGGCCAATCGGTTAAGAGCCGATTGCTCTGCCTAGCTGAGCTACAAGCCCATAAAAGATAAAAAAAGCATCCCTAAAAATAGGGAACCTCATTTAATTCTTTTCCTTTAAAATCTTGTCAACAATCTTTTCATCAACTTGAGAAAGAAACTCTGCATCAATTGACTCAGTAACACATACATCCCTAGTAGCTTGGTAAATCTCAACACCTTCTTCTCGGGCCTTTACTCCATCCACTCGAAGAATTAATGGATGGTCACTTCTCACACTCCCAGCTTCAACTGCTTTCTCAATCGTGGTACTCAAATGAACCTTTTTTCGATCAATGGGATTAATGCCATTCTCAAGCACAATATCAGCTTCTTCCTCAGTAACCGGATAAAAATATTCATCTTCTTCAGCAAGCGGCAAATCATCAAGATTCACATCAATGGAATGACCATACTTTGCACGAATCATTCCTCCATCTATCTGATACCTACTCCGCATATCCGTAGCAACTAATGCTTGGATATGATGCAATCGCAACCAATTAAATCCAGATCTGCTTGTTCCAATCGCTTTAATCAATTCAGAGATTTCAACCCATCCATGACCATCCATAACTAATTGAAGTTTATCAGGAAAATGCCTTAATGCTCCAGCGATAATTCTGCTCAAGGAATTCAATTCACGATCATTCATCAGGAATTTTCCTTTTTTTCCGCAAATAGGACAGGTTTCTCCTCGATAATATCCATGCTCTTCACATTCAAATAACATGTTGCTCAAATCCTGGTAATTACAATGTATAGTATAAATTTTTGTACTACTGCATGATATAGAATACGTGGTGACCCATTGGAACAAGAAGAAATGAAAAGAATCGCTGCAGAAAAAGCTGTTGATCTCATAGAAAACGATATGATTGTAGGGCTAGGAACTGGATCCACGGTTAAATATGCACTGAAAAAAATCGGTACCAGAGTATCCGAAGGATTGAAGATTAAAGGGATACCGACATCTAATGAAACGAAAAAACTTGCACTTAAATACAATATTCCACTGACCACCTTAGATGAACATCCTGAAATCGATATCACTATTGATGGCGCTGATGAGATAGATTCAGATCTCAATTTGATAAAAGGAGGCGGGGGAGCACTTACTAGAGAGAAAATCATTGCATTTCATTCCAAAAAATTAGTAATCATCGTCGATGATTCAAAAGTAGTGAAATCATTAGGAATTGATTTTGCACTGCCTGTTGAAATAGTAAAATTTGGATGGGAAGCAACCAAAAAAACACTTGAAACCTTTGAATGCACATGCACTCTTCGCAAGATATTTGAAGACCCGTTCATCACTGATAATGGAAACTATATTATTGATTGCGAGTTCGACCGGATACCTGATCCAGAGGATTTGGAACAAAAACTCAACATGATCCCTGGTGTTGTTGAAAACGGATTATTTATTGGTCTGGCCCATAAAGCAATCGTTGGTGGCACCCAAGGAATCATGACCCTTGAAAAAGAACAATTGGTGACATGATCAGCGTTAAAAAAGGAAAGGATAAAAAACGATTAACCAGTCAACGAAACAAATCCATACAACGAAGAATATTACACATGGCCGGTGCAATCTTTATTGGATACTATTTTCTTCCCCGATCGTTACCTTTTAACATACCAAGAATAATAGTACTGTATGCAATCATTCCATTAGTCTTAGCAATTGAACTATACCGATGGAATGTGCGTGAGCATCGATTAAATGACCTGTTGAGAGAGTATGAACATTCTCGGCCAGCGAGTTTTAGTTATTTTGCCATTGGATCAATACTACTCCTCTTGTTTTTCCCTCAATACATTAGCATTCCCTGCATCTTATCAACTGCATTTTGTGATCCAATCATCGGTGAGTTCAAACAAAAAAACAATCGATTCATTGGTTATCTTCTTGGTTTCATCATAAGCATTCTTTTTTTCAGTTTAGCCTGGACCTCAATAAAACCATGGATAACTATATCTGCAGCATTCATCGGGGCAGGAAGTTCTATGATTTCAGAACATAAATCAACCTTTTACATTGATGATGATTTCCTCATGCAACTAGTTCCAGCACTACTCTTACTTCTTTTTACCTTTCTGTTAACAACTCTTTCCATCCCATTACCTGATCAGCTCATCTCTTCACTCGGATAAGACTTGGTTATCTTCTTGATGATCTTCAAATCAAAAAACACAGGTAATAATAATGCTGCACCCACACAAGAAAACGCAGTCATCAACATAATAACTATTGCAAATTCTCGTAATGCTGGAATGTTGATAAAAAGAATCGAAGAAATACCTGCAATCGTAGTTAATGCTGCTTCAACAAGCGAAAGCCCAGTTCGTTCAATAGATATTTTAATCGCATCCTTTTTCTCCAATCCCTTATCCATCTCCTCATGAACACGATGCATGATATGTATCCCATAATCAATCCCAACCCCTATCATAATCGATGCGATAGAAATGGTAAACACATTCAACGGAATGCCCAATGCAACAAGAAATCCTGGCTCCCACATCAATACAAAAGCAACAGGAATAATGGTCAATAAACCATAAACCGAAGAATTAAAAATCAAAATCAAAGCAGCAAGCACTAATAAAACCGCAACAATCATAGATCGCGTTTGTTCATCAGTTAGTTTTAGATTAATCGCAACATTAATTGCATCCTGACCAGTAAGTGATGTTACTTTCCCATTTCTTGGAATCTCAGTATCAGCTGCAATTTGATTGACCGTGGATACTCTCTCTTCGATTTGTTGCATACTCAGACCAGTTGGGATATACACAACGATTAAGGTTTTTGAAAAATCATCATCAACTAAACCTTCCTGAGCGATTCGGTCAAAAATAATCTCATCAACTTCTGCGACTTCACTTAAAGCATCAATGATATCATTTCGTTCTAAAATATCATTTGCTTCCTTTACCCCATCAATAAGAGAATATAATTCAATTCCTTCATCTCTCATCCGCTCTTCCATCTGATAAATCGCATCAATCACATCTGGATAGGTAAGACCTTGGGGTTCTGTTTCAACCATTAATGCATTATAATTCGCCCCACCAAAATTCTCCGAATATTCAATTAATTTAACAATCTCTGGAATATCCTGCGGAGCCATATCTAAATAATTCGTATCCGTTTCAGTTTGAGGAAGGACAAGTAACGACATCGAAGCAAAGAAAACGGCAATAATGATAATTCGAAACTTATTTGACAAAATAAAATCAGATAGTCGTTCCAAATCAGGAAGCTGACCCTTCTTTTTAAAGTGCAATAAAATGGAAAGCGAAGGAGTTAACAATATCGTTGAAACAAAGACAAACAAAATACCAATTGCACATCCAAATCCAAAGAGTATAATCGGTGTCATACTGGATATCATTAATGAAGCAAAACCAATAACTGTTGTAATCGTAGAAAGAAAAATGGCTTTACCCGTGGATGAAAGAATAAATGCTGTTTTCTCAATCATATCCCCATGTTGCTCTTCAGCAAATCGATTCATCATATGAACCGAATAATCCACACCCAGACCCAATAATAACGCAATAATTGCTACGGAAAGAATAGTTAATTCCGGCTCTATTGCTCCAAGTACGCCAAACGTTAAGGCAATAGAGTATGCTGTTGGAAACAATGCAATAATGATTCCTTTAACCGTTCGATGAAAGACAAAAAGAACTAAAGAAACAGCAGCAATGGCAATCACAAGAATAATTTGAATATACTCCATTGTTGTATTTCTTATTGCATTCTGCATTGCAATAGTTCCAGTCACTGTCATTTCAGAATAAAACGTTCCACGATGATCAATTGCTTTTTCGACATTCGACTGAATACTTTCATAATCCGCATCTTCAGCAAGTTGTAATAAAATCACTGCGGTATCATACGTATTCGTAAATAACGTACCCTTTAATTGTTGAATCGTCAACCGAGACATATACTGAGAAATAAGATTTGGATCATCAGGAATCTCAAACAATCCCTGCCCACCAAGATCGCCAGGAAGAGAAGACTTTGCATTTTCTAACTTAATGTATTGAGCAAGACTTCGTGCCGAAAAAATACCATCATGTTTTCCCTTATCATTTTCATACTTATTCACCAACGGACTGGAAGCGACCCGATCCATTTCTTTCAATACTTCTGGATCCCGGATATCATCAGCTTCAACGTAAATGATAATCGTTGTCCCAATCTGAAATTCTTCATCAATTCGATCCCATAATTGAACCGTTGGATCATCCTTAGGTAAAAAAGAGGTCAGATCAGACTCAATGTAAATATTGGTCGCCTGATACGCCACAAGAATTGTAATTATGGTATACACTAAAATGACCGCTCGTGGTCGTTCAACAAGTATTTTTGCCAACGGTTTTGTGTTCATAGTGATTCTTCTCGGTCGAAAATGTTAATTTTGACAATGTTAACTGGTTTTTTCGCTGTTGACTTCATAGCAAGAGACGCAAGATTATTCAACTTAGTCTCAAGATCAGATGCATACCGTTTCAATAATTTCACTGCAGGCAAGGGAAAGTAAGTGTACGGATTCTTTCCAATGTTATCATTCTTTTGTTTTTTTCTGAATACCAATTTCTTCCCATGCATTTTCACAAGTGCTTCTCGAACCGTACTTGGATGAAGACGAGTACCATCAATGATATCATCAGTTTTCGCACCATTCTTTCGTAACAAGAATAAATAAATCTGAGATTGTGCTTTTGACTTAAGAATATCTTGAACTAACGATTCAATTGCTCTTGTCGAGTGCATCCGTTCTTTCCCCATACAATCAAACACCATTATTATAGTAGGACAACAATAATATCGTTAATTTATACATTTAAATACCTTTCTATTTTGTCGGGTGCAATACGACAAAACATTACATCGTTGTAACGGCGACAAAATTCACAGATTTTAAAAAAGTTAAAAATTTTAAATGATAAAACGTAATATCCTGCATCGGACAAACCAATGAAAACATATATCAGCCTTTCATTAAAACTCACTCTCATTGTTGTAGCAGTCTCTGCAAGTGTAATCTTTTCCTTAACCCTCTACAACATTAACGATCAATCAATTTCTTTTGAAAATATTTACGTAGATAAAGCAAAGGATACCGCAGCTGCTCTTGAAATTTTTAGAAATGAAACAATAACCAATACTTCCTTTCCCGCAGCAATTAATTCAATCCAAGATCAAAACAATGATAGTATCGAATACATTCATTTTTTCGAAAAAAAACAAGATAATATCATCCTAGCTCATTCCACCAATTCTTCAGAATATGATGGAAACCATGATGAATATGTGCTTCTTAGCATGAATGAATCTAAAATAGTAAAGATCACTTCATCCAACACAAAAAAGATAATAGTTATTGCTCCGGGCTTTAGTTCAACAAATCAATCATTTGCATATGAATTCTCATATCTTACAACTGATGCATATCAGATACTGCAACAACGATCAACGAATCTTTTCTTAATCTCAGGAGCAAGTCTGTTCATATTGATTTTCAGTGTTCTATTTCTTTTAAGACACACCATTGTAAAACCAATTATTCAATTTCGAGATGCAGCTAAGACTTTTGGGAAGGGAAATCTTCAAACAAGGATTCCCCTATCATCAAATGATGAACTTGGAGAACTAGCTGATGCATTCAACACCATGGCTGAAGATCTTGAACAATCAAGAGAAACGTTAGAAGAATACAACAAAATCTTGGAACGATTAATCGATCAAAAAGATGCATTCATCGGCCAGCTTGGTCATGATCTGAAAAACCCATTACAACCATTAATCGGATTGCTACCAATTCTTATACAACAAGAAAAAGATCCGAAGATGAAAGAACACCTAAAAGTAATGAATGAAAATGCTCAGTACATGAAAGAACTTATTTTCAAAACTTTAGAACTTGCTAAACTTCGCACTGAAAAAATAAGTTTCGAATTTGATAAATTGCCACTTTCTGAAACGGTGGATCGGGTAATCACCACACAAAAACCAATGTTAGAAAAAAATAATATTTCAATCTCAAATCTAATTCCAAAGAATATTTCTATGTATGCTGATACCCTTCGGTTACAAGAAGTGTTCAAAAATTTAATTACCAACGCGGTTAAATATACTCCAGATAGCGGCGGAAAAATCAGTATTTCTGCAAAAGAAAAAAAAGATTATGTTCAAGTCTCAATTACTGATACGGGTATTGGTATGAGTGAGGAGCAGATTAAAAAAATATTTGATGAGTTCTACCGTGCTGATTCTTCCACTCATGGCCAAGATTCAGTAGGATTAGGTCTTTCAATCACAAAACGTATTATTGAAAAACATAATGGAAAGATTTGGGCAGAAAGCAATGGAAAAGATAAAGGTAGTACATTTCATTTCACACTGCCAAAGAAAGGTGAGAAAAATCAATGAAAAAAATTATGATTGTTGATGATGAACCTGGTGTATTATACACGGTAAAAACTGGTCTTGAAGCCTTAGATGATTCATATGAAGTGATAACTATTAAAAGCGGAAAGGAATGTTTGGATCATCTTGAAGAAGCAAATCCTGATTTAATTATTCTTGATTTGATGATGCCTGGAATGAGCGGATGGACCACGTATGATAAAATCCGCGATCAAGAAAAATGGCAAAAGACCCCAATTATATTCTTAACAGCTCGAACTGATGATATCGCAAAAAGAGCAGGTAATTTTCTTGCTGAAGATTACTTGGAAAAACCTGTTGATGTAATGGTAATAAAAGAAAGAATTGAAAAATTAATGAATAAGAATAAAGAAAAATAATATTATGATTATGGTTTGTAGACAAAACGTTTTTTGACTAATACCACTCCTAAGGAGATAGTTGAAATGAAAATAACGCTTACTGGCATCCACCAGGGAAAATGAGTAGATTCAACGACGATGTCATCTGAATCTTCCACTACTTTATCACCAACCACTGCAAAAATCGATAATCCTGGTGTATCTGCAATGAATCGTACAGTACCATTCGTTTCATTTACATACGAGGTGTTTAAGGATTGCCAGCTGTTATTATGGTATCTCATGAGCACAACAGTATGTTTGTCAATATTGTTTGTTTGAATCCATGATGTATTTACAGTAAATGTGAAATTCATTTTTTGAATACCTGTTTCTCCGATATAGGTTTGATTTGAAATAAGTTTGATATCAAGATATTCATAAATTTCCGAAGTATTAGATCGAGTCATATTTGTTTTAACTTCTACTGGTTTCTCTCTAAGGTTTTTTACTGAGAGTTGAACGTTTTGTTGTGTTGATGCTGCGGTAAACTCGACTTTTTCGATAGTAGTCTTTTGATTTTGTTTAGCCTGGTCTTTTTCCTCTTTTATCAGAGTAACCTTCACATGTTGGTCTTTTGTTATCGTTCCAATGTTACTCACATATTGTTTTTTAGCATTTTCAGAAGTTGAATCAGATGCATTCTCTTCATGGAAAACAAATGAATTAATAGTTGGTGATTGGTATTGATTATTTTTTGAATCAAAACTGAATTCATGAGGCGAAGAATTAAATAATACTGTACTTTGATCTAACTTGCTTGTCAAATTTTGGTTTGTTAAAGATGAGTTTTTAGATGAAAAAGTATTCTGATTCCCATTAGAAGAATCCTGATTACTCGTTGAAGGTTCCATTTCTTCTGGTGAAGAAGTAGGAGTGGTGGAAGGAGAAACAGCGTTTTCTGTTTCTGTTTGAGTTGAAGGAGCACTGGTTTGTTGATTTATTGTTGTTGGATTGTTTTGAGAAGAGGAGTCAGAAGAACTAGAATCAGATTCTTTAGTTGATCCGGATTGAGTCGACGTTTGAGTGGAAGATGATTGATCATTTGAAGAACTAGATGTATCTGAGGTGGTTTCACTGTCTTTTTCAGAAGGAATAACTGAAGGAGAACGGTCATCTTTATTTGATTGATCTGTTGAAGGACTAGAGAACGAGTTTTCAGAAGATATTGAATTTTCCTTTGAGATCACAACAGGAAATAACAAGCTAGAAAACAAGCAAAGCACAAGTAACACCGACAATATCATTGAACTATGCTGATGAAAAGAACGCAGTGTAGATTGATTTTGAAAGAAGGCAATTGGCTGATTTGATCTTAACGTATTCATTTTCACCATTCCTCACCAGTTGTGTGTTATACTCTGATAATAATAGTTTATAAACATTTCTTAGATAGTCGATCAAAATGTAAAAATAACATTATCAATCGATGTATATATAAACGTATACTTCTTACAGGCCATATAAAGGAAGAAAACGTTATGGATGAAGCAACAAGAATCCAGAAAGACTTAGACATGTTTAAAGACAATCTAAAAAAACTACAATCTCAAAACCCATTAGCCGTACAACAACCACAAATTAAAATGGCTGTTGATTACTACAACGACGCAAAATATTACTTCGAGAAAAACGATTACTTTACTGCATTCGGATGCATCAACTATGGACATGGGCTCCTTGATTCACTGTTTAAATTCACAATAGACCCAAATCAAAGACTCTGATTACAACTCATCAGAACCGTCATCATGAGAAAACAATAACTCAACCTTATCCCCATTTTTAACCTGTAAACGTTGTTGAGCACTCCCTTGATTCACGGAAAGTTCAACATATCCTTGACTACCAATGGTTACTAACACCTCATTTTTTGGTACAAAACCATACGATTGTGCAAACACCGCAGGAACTGATCGA
>CAYPUK010000132.1:0-7186 GCA_964414035.1 uncultured Thermoplasmatales archaeon
AGATCAGTAGTTTGATTCAAGGTATTCAAACTGAGATCGAAAGCGCAGTTAGTAGTATGGATGAAAACACAAAACAAGTTGAAGATGGAAGTAAAGGCGTAGAACAAGCCGTACAAGCATTCGAAGCACTCCCACAAGTAATCGCTGCAGTAAGTCAAAGCGCTGAAGAAGTTGGCAGTGTCGCCCAAGAAAACGCAAGTGGCGCTGAAGAAGTAAGCGCAAGCATACAAGAAGTAACCAGCAGCATGCAACAAGTCGCTAGTGCCAGTGAACAAATGTCAAATATCTCAGCAGAACTGCAAAACATCGTTGACGGATTCAAGATCAATGATCAAGGAACAACCTCAACAAACAAAGACGCTTTTAAACAGGACTACAAACAACATGATACTTCATACCAACAACCATCTCAACAACAAAGCAGCTCACATCATACACCAGTGAAGAAACAGAAACATCATTTCTTCAATAAAAAGAATCAGAAAACGGAGACACCAACTACCACACAATCACAAGAAACGCCAGAGTCAGAAGATTATTCTGACTCTCCAACACAACCCTAAAAAAATGAGGAGAAATGAAAAATATGCCAGTAGGAACGGAAACAGATGGATTTGGAAAACATGGGTCTAGTGATCGACAACTCGTTATTTTTAAAATTGCTGGAGAAGAATTCGGTGTGGATATCAACGAAGTCAAAGAGATCATTCGCTGGGAAGATGTAACTCGTATTCCAAACACTGAAAGCTACATTAAAGGAGTGATTAACCTTCGCGGAAGCATTGTCGTCGTCAATGATCTTGCTATGAAACTTGGTCTTCCATCCAAAAATGTGGATGATGACACCAGAATCCTGGTCGTTGAAGTCAATGGTAACACCGTTGGCATGGTGGTTGACAGTGCAACAGAAGTCCTTCACATCGAAGGAGAAAAAGTTCAGGATGCTCCTGAGATGATAACGAGTGGCATCGATCAGAACTATATTGATGGTGTCGGAGTCCTTGATGAAAAACGGTTACTTACCTTACTTGATCTTTCAAAGGTCATGGTGTCCACTGATTACGAAAAAATCTTACAAGCACAACAAGCCGCACAACATCATTTCGAAGAGAAAAAAGAAACAAAATCTGCACCCGCTAATCCTAAAGAAACACCATCAAAAAAGGAAGAAAACACTAAAACAGAAACTACTGCTGAAACAGAGGAGCCCTCAGAAACAGCACCAGCGAAAACTACCAAAGACTCAACAGAATCTTCAACGAAGAAATCCAAATAAGAAAATATGAAACCATCCCCTAGTAGATAAGGAAAAATAAGGGTTTTTCCTTATTCTCTTATTTTTTTATTACCATTTTTGTTTGAAAAAATAAATTTTTTCACTTGATTTTTGTTATTGGAGAAAATAGGGAGGGGAAAATTTGCAGGATTCTTTTGTTTTTTTAAGTTAAATTAATAATTTTACAATTCTTGAAAAATTAAAATCTGTGGTGTTTTGTTCTGAAAATCATGAGATTGTTATTCATAACTTGAGATGGTCTTATTTCTTAAAATTCAACAAATCTTTTATTCATCCTATCAGTTTATGAGTTTTGTTATTTTATGGGTGAGAGCGATATTGAATGGGAATGGTATTTTAATTCACTTGAGGACGTGATGTTTATTGTAAACAGAGAGTATACCATTGAGAAAATAAACAATAAAGGAATATCTCTGTTAAACAAAGGTGTGAAGGAAGTCGTTGATAAAAAATGCTATGAAATCTTCCTTAATCAAAAAGAACCCTGTGATTTCTGTCCTTTGGAGAAATCAATTCAAACTGGGAACTCTGAAATCATCGAACGGCAGGAAAAAGTTTCTGATAAATATTTCTCTATTAAAAGCTCCCCTTTATTCGATGAAACGGGAGAGATAGTAAAATTCGTTGGATTAATGAGAGATATCACCCAACAAAAAAAAGCAGAAAGAAAGAATCGTTTACTTGCAGCAATTGTCGAATCTTCAAATGACGCAATTATCGGAAAATCCCTTGAAGGCACAATTACTAGTTGGAATGCTGGAGCTGAGCAAATCTATGGTTATACTGACGAGGAGATAATTGGAAAAAACATTTCTGTTCTTTTTCCAAAAGATCGTGAATATGAAATGAAGGAGATCTTTGATAAAATCTGCAACGGTGAAAAAATTAGTCATTTTGAGACCGTGAGAAAAACGAAACAAGGGCTCAATAATCCTGTTTCTCTTACCATTTCTCCAATTAAAGATGAAAAGGGAAAAGTTATCGGAGCGTCGACTATCGCTCGTGATATTTCAAAAAATAAGGAGATCGAACAGGAGAAAAATCGATTAATTCATCGGCTTAATGAACGAGTGAAAGAATTAAATTGTCTTTATGGTGTTTCTAAACTTGTTGATGATTACGAAAATTCATTAGATTCCATTTTTCAAACGGCGGTAGAGTTGATACCCTCCTCCTGGCAGTTTCCTGAAATCACTTGTGATAGGATTGTTTTTGATGATAAAACGTTTAGTTCAAAAAATTTTAAAGAAACTCCCGGGAGTCTATCTTCAGATATTGTAATTTCGGGAGAAAAAAGAGGATTTATCCAGGTTTGTTATTTGAAAGAAAGACCTGTTTCGTGGGAGGGTCCTTTTCTTGAGGAGGAACGACATTTAATTGATGGCATAAGTAGGCAGCTTTCAGTGATTGCAGATCGAAAGATTCGAGAGAGGCAAGTTGAATCTACACTCGATGAAAAAGAAACGCTTCTTAAGGAAATACATCATCGAGTTAAAAATAATCTACAAATCATTAGTTCAATGTTAAAACTGCAATCTGATTCGATAAATAACACAAATTATATAGAGAAAAACATAGAGAGTCAACATCGAATTCAATCAATAGCTAGAGTTCATGAACAGCTATACAAATCAGATAATCTAGCAGAAATTTCGGTTCAGGATTATATTGAAACTCTTCTTCAGGATATTATATCTTCTTACAATTCAAAATCAAAGTGTATAGAATGGGAATGCAATTGCCGCAATATTTCATTGAATATTACATTAGCAATTCCTTTTGCATTGATTGTTAATGAGATAGTTTCTAATGCGTGTAAACATGCATTTTCAGATAGAAAAAAAGGTAAAATTAAAATTGAGTTAATTGAAGAGAATGACCAATATGGATTAGTTGTAAGGGATAATGGAAAGGGACTTTCTGATTCTTTTAAAAGAGAGGCTATTTCATCTCTTGGACTGGAATTGGTATTAAATCTTGTAAAACAGATCAAAGGGACAATTAATTGGTATAATGATGATGGTGCTGTTTTTGAAATTAAATTTAAGAAATAGGGTTAAGGATAAGTTATGAACAAAACTAATGTGTTAATCGTTGAAGATGAATCCATTGTAGCGCTTGGTTTAAAAAGAGATTTAACAAAGTTAGGATATGGCGTTTCTGATATCGTCTCAACGGGTGAGGATGCAATCGTGAAAGCAGGAAAGCATCAACCTGATTTAGTGTTAATGGATATTAGGCTATCTGGTGAAATGGATGGTATTGAATCTGCTGAATCTATTCGAAAAAAATTCATGATTCCCGTCGTTTATCTAACTGCATATGCAGATGATGATACACTTGAACGTGCAAAAATAACTGAGCCTTTTGGTTATATTTTAAAACCATTTGATATCCGATCATTACAAAGTACCATTGAAATGGGAGTTTACAAAAGTAAAATAGAAAAAGAGATGTGTGTGAAAAATGCTGCGATTGAATCCTCCTTGAGTGGAATTGCGCTTGGTTCGTTAGATGGTAAGATTACCTATGCAAATCAATCTTTTTTAAAGATGTGGTCGTATGAAGATGCTTCAAAAATCCTTGATAGATCTATTGAATCTTTATGGAATTACGAGAAAAGTTCAGATCAATTTATCAATGCTTTAAAAAAGCAAAATCATTGGCAAGGAGTTGTGTGTGCTCAACGACCTGATGGATCATGTTTTACCGGGCAAGTATCATTTCAACCTGTTGTAAATGAATCAGGAAAATCCATTTGTTGGATGCTAACATGTATGGATATTACTAAAAGAAGGGAACTTGAAGAAGAAACAGTGAAAACGAAGAACTATTTACAAAATATACTCGATAGTGCTTCTGAAATCATCATTTCAATCGATGACCAATTTCGAATTACTACTTGGAATACAGCTGCTGAACGATTAACGGGTTTTAAGAAAAAGGATATCATTGGAAAAAAGATGGGGAATCTTGCTATTTTTAATGAAATTAATGAACTAGAAGAAACCATCCGAGATGTACGTAATGAAAGAGAACCATCATTAAAGGATCTTACTCTATCAACAAAGAAGGGAGTAAAAAAGATCATAAACGTATCATTTTCATCGATCAAAGGAGCCGACAAGAATTCCGGAATCATTATTGTTGGAAAGGATATCACCTATGAAATCGAGAATCATAAACAAATTATTAATGGAAGAAGTTATTTAGTTTCTAAAGGTACCGACGAGAAAAAAGCGATCATATCAAAACTAGTTGATTTTGGATATCAGGTATTGGGTTTTGTTCGACCACATTCTTATTTTTTTGATTATTTGAATGCATCAGTTGAATCCGATCTCTGCTTGCTAAGTGAGAAAGAAACACAGGGGTATGATCAACATCATGATGCAGATGCTCTCCTGATCAAAATTATTGATTTTTGTAATGCTCATAAAAAACCATTGATTATTTTGGATAGCATTCATTATTTTTTAATTAGATATTCCTTTGATTATGTTGCCAAATTCATTTTAAGAATCAATGATATCATCTCTAGTAGTAATGCAATTCTTTTGGTGTTAACTGATGAATCACTATTTGATAAACAGCAACTATCACTTTTAAAACAGGAATTGTATCATTTACCTGAGAAAGACATTACTGATGTATATATTGATGATAAAGTTGGACGTGTACTGAAATTTATTTATGATCAAAATATGAATAATACATCTGTGTCCTTTAAGAAAGTTATGAATGAATTTGATATTGTTTATGCAACTGCGGCAAAAAGAATTAATGTCTTAGAAGAAAATCACTTGATTTCTGTAAAAAATAGTGGAAAAGCAAAACGAATGTTTGTTTCAGAAAAAGGGATGACATTTTTGGAAAAAATGTAATCAATTCCATTTACTAAGATGTGATGTGATAATCTTATGTATTAAAAATACTATTGTTTTTTATTTATTTTTTGTAAAATTAATGTTTTTTTAAAGAATAATTTAAGAAAGTTTAAGTTACGATTAAATAAAGTTATCCTGCTCACTAAATCAAATAACCTATGACTTGGAGAGGAGAGATGGGTCTGCTACGGTAGAATGTTTCCTTTTCACCTCCAAAGTGGCTTAACATTTTGCTGGTGGACTCTTTATCCTCTTGGATCCATAGCACTCTATGGAAGTATAAATAGAGAGTTAGAAAAAGAAAAAAATGTGAAAAAAAGAAGTTAGGAGAGAGAAAAAGATGGGAACATGGGATGACATAAAAATAAGTAAGAAGCTAATCATCGGATTCGTCGCACTGATCATTGTTGCCTCAGCCGTAGGCGTAGTAGGATACAATTCATTAAATGGCGTTGGATTCCGAGCAGAAAAAGCAAATGATGCAGCGGAACTTGCTCACTTAGGAGAGATATATCGGGGAGAAATGAAAAATTTCATGCTCGTAGGTCATGATGATTATGGTGGCCGAGGGAAAACACCAGAACAAGCAATTGATGAATATCGCCCCATAATTACCGAAGCGGTTTCTTCGTTAAAAGCAAAATTTGCTGAACAAGCCGATATTGATAAAATCAACGAGCTTAAAGAAGCATTCACGAATTATGATAATAATCTCGTTGCATATATCACCGCGTATGATGAACAACAATTAGCTGGGGATGATATGGATGCAGCTGCGGCAGAATTAATGCCAGTAATCAATGAGTTGATTGATAATCAGGATCAAAAATTATCTGATGAAATCGCTGCGGGTTACACATCTTCTCAACTTGAGGATAGAAGATCAAAGCTTACTCAAGCAAATGCCATTGTTGATAAAATCAATGCCATGAGGCTTGCTAACTTTAACTATCAGATTACTACGGATCAAACATATTCCACTGAATTTGATAATTTATATGAAGATGCAAAAACGTTGGCCCAAGAACTACGTTCAGATTTTGCAGATCAAGATGATATTGCTGATATAAATCTTGTTTTAGATGAGTTGGAAAACTATGAAAACGCAAAGACTAATTATGTTACAAAAGAAGAACATTTAGAAACATTAAATCAACAAGCAATTGATTATGGTGGAGAGTTTTCTACTTCAGCAGAAGCTTTGGAGGAATCACAACTCACAGGATTAGCTGCTGAACAAGCATCAGCTACTACCTTAATTGTCACTTTTATTGCTGCAGCAGTGCTTATCGGTGTTGCCCTTGCATTTTTCATTACTAAATCAATCACCGGCCCACTTGAAACCATTGGAAATGAACTCAAAGCACTGGCAGATAGTGGTGATCTTAGTAAACGCAGCAGTGCCACCAGTAAAAATGAAATCGGTGACATGGCAGCAAGTTTGAACAATATGCTTGATAATGTTGCAGCACCAGTTGCTCAAATTGCGGATAATGCAAAAATCGTTGCCAAAGGAGATCTCACTCATGATCTTAAGGTCAGCAATGCAAAAGGAGACGTGAAAAACCTCGCTGACGGCTTTACCGCTATGCTTGAAGGACTTAGAGAAACCATTAGCGCCGTTAAAACCAACACCCAACAAGTCGCAAGCAGCGCCGAAGAACTTTCTTCATCAGCTGAAGAGGTCAATGCCAGTATGGAAGAAGTCGGAAGCACCATTCAACAAGTGGCAAGTGGTAGTCAAAACACTGCTAAAGACAGTGAGAACATGATTAATCAGGTCCAACAAGCAAAGGAAAGTAGTAACCAAGGACAAAGTGCATCCAAAGATGTCGCTGAAAAAATGCAACTGATCAAAACCACCACACAAGAAGGCGCAGATAAAATTGGAGCTCTTGGAGAGAAAAGCAAAGAGATCGGAAACATCGTAGACACTATTAACCAGATCAGTGAACAAACAAATCTTTTAGCATTAAACGCTGCCATTGAAGCAGCTCGAGCT
>CAYPUK010000133.1:0-5703 GCA_964414035.1 uncultured Thermoplasmatales archaeon
TATGTCTAACTTGTACAGTTTTGCAGAATGTTATGTGCTTGGATTTGGTAAGAAAGAATATGATGGGATCTATCTTCGTGATGATCTCTGTCTAGTGGAGATAAAAGAGGACCATATTCTCATAACAAATCTAGTCAATAAAGTAGAACCTTTGATTCGGTATCGAATCGATGATTTCATTACTCCGAAAAAAGATACAAAAAAACAGTTGCCGTTCACCTTGATTGATACGGTTGTTGGCCGTGCTGAGTTTGTGATTTGGTTTGAAAATGAACAGGGTAAAATGGATTTCATTCATCCCTTGATTTTCACTGATTTTTACGTAAAAGGATTAGATAAACTTCAAATTGCTATCAAAAGTAAAACCTCTTTTGAATTTAGAGCGGTTATCACGAGTGATGATAAAAAAAGAGTATTAGATGAAATCAAAGTAAAATTAGATAAGATACTAAAAGACAAACACTTTACCAATGTCACCTATGAAATCAGAGAATATGATTCTTTGGATCCTGATGAAAAAACTCGAAAATTTTCATTAATCCTTGATGAAACCTAATTTAAGCAACTGCTTTTACCACATATTTCCAATCGTGATCTTTAGGAAATAATGCTTCTACAGAACTAAACCCTGCTTTTTTCACGTCATTTCGTAACTCGTTAGGATGACGATGAAACGTATCTCCAACAAGAATGTGTTCAACACTAATAAACAATTTTTGCAAGAAGGATTCAGGTGGTAACGCTTCAATGATACATAATACTCCATTTTTACCAAGAACTCGTTTACATTCAGAAAGTACTTGTTCATGAAATTTGTCTGGTATATGATGAAGAACACTGACCAAGACAATAATAGAAACTGAATTATTAGCACAGGGAATTTGTGTAGCCGATCCTCTTATTGGTTGAACATGGGATTGATTTCCTTTCAACAAGAGATTCCTTGCTGGATCAATTAACAAAACCTGTTTTGTTCGTTTCGAGAGATATCCTGAGATATAACCTGTACCACCACCAAGATCAATGATAAGGTCATCTTTTTGTACCTTCAAATACGTTTGAAGAATATCAATTGATCCTTGGTGATCCTTGAGAATTTTTTGCTCGACCCAATCATATAAAAATGCTATTTTATCAAAGGAACCAGGCATATTACCCAAACATCCTTAGAAATTAAAATCTCTTTTGTAATATTTTCTAAAAGCAAAATTTGATAATGCAGGTTTGAACCGGC
The DNA here is from genome assembly GCA_964414035.1 of uncultured Thermoplasmatales archaeon. Taxonomy (GTDB): domain Archaea; phylum Thermoplasmatota; class E2; order DHVEG-1; family DHVEG-1; genus EX4572-165. Next base: position 1,235 of record CAYPUK010000133.1, read on the forward strand.
CGATACCTTTTACCGTAGTAATAGTCTTTGTTCCTCTTTTGATGATTCTAGGAATTGAATAAAACTCTTTAGCAACTTTTTGTGCACCATGCATCAGTTCTTCAGGAGTCATATTCTTTGGGTCAAAAACAACTTCAACTTGATTGTATTTGGTCCAATCCTTTGTAAAAATCCGTCCGGCATTATCCAATTTTTCATACAATTTGGTTCCTGGATACGGCGTTAAAATATTGATCTCTAATACATCCATATTCCATTGATTAATAGTTTCTAACGTGGTATCAAACACATCAGGAGTATCATGGTCGAATCCAAAGATGATACCACCTTGCACTGCCATATTATAATCATGTAACCGATTGATCAGTTTACTGAAATTTTCTACTTTATTATGTGTTTTATGTGTTTCATTCAATGCTTCCTGATTCACGGATTCAAAGCCGACAAACCATTCAACGCATCCTGCTTTTCGTGCTAAATCCAAAAAATCTTTATCAACGGTTGCAAGCACATCCGTTGTTCCATTTGCAACCCATTGTTTATGGACTTTTTGCTTGATCATCTCTTTGAATAATTCTTTCGCATATTTTTTGTTAAGAGTAAGATGAGGATCATGGATAACAAAGATCTTATTTGGCATCGATTTAATCTCTTCAACAACATCTTTTATCGGTCGTTGTTTCACCATACGTCCGCAAAAACTACTAATCGCACAGAACTCACAAGTGTGAGGACAACCCTTTGTTGTCTGAATAGCTCCTAAAAAAGGATTATGAGTAATAAGATCTCTTCGGAGCGGTGGAACTTTTGAAATATCAAAATCGTGATCCCGTTCGTAAAGTCGTTTCAGTTTTCCCTTTTCAAAATCTTCAAGAACTCGTGGCCAGGTTAATTCAGCAAGTCCTTGCACCACACAATCAGCATGTTCAAGCGCTTCCTCAGGAAGAGCAGTAACATGATACCCACCCATAACTACTGTTTTCCCGCGCCTTCTGAATTCATCAGCGATTTTGTATGCACGAGGAGCAGTCATGGTGTACGTTGTAATCCCAACCAGATCAACATCCTCATCATAGTCCAATGTATCATAATTCTCATTAACAATCTTAACATCATGTTTATCTGGAGTAATCGCGGCAAGATGAGGAAGCGTAATAATTGGATAACCAAAAACAAGTTTCCAAGCACCGGGATCGCTATAGGTGCTTGATCCATGTCTGATTTCCGGGAAAACAAGTAATACTTTCATATTATCATCTATTGGTTTTTTGTTTTTGGAAACTTTTCATTGATATAAAACGATCGAATGCTCATATTAGCAATAAATCGTGTAAGGATTTTAATTGGATTCATGGTTCCATCATGGACACTTCGTCGTAAACAATTCTTCATCGAATAGAATTCCAATGAAATCCGCCGGATTCCTTCTAACAGTTCTTCCTTTGTCATATGTTTAGGTACATAATTGACTTTTCCTTCATCATAATCATTCCAATTGTAATTGGTAATACGTCCTTCTTTTTCCATCCGGGTAAACAATGGCGTACCAGGATAGGGAGTAAGAATACTAAATGATGCTTCATCTAATCCGAATTCATTCATTGCTTCTAAGGTTTTATCAAAGGTATCTGGTGTATCACCATCTAAACCAAAGATGAAAAACCCGGTGACATCCATGCCGTCTTTTTTGATGTTTTGCACTGCTTTTTTATAATCTTTAACTTTATTTGTGGATTTTCCAGCTTGATTAATGTTTTCTTGTGAAATGGATTCAATGCCAAGATACCATTTGGTAACGCCCGCTTCTTTAGATAATTGTAAGAATTCTTCATCTCGAGCTACAACATTAATATTGCCGAAACACTCGAATTTTTTATTCAATTTTTTCATTTCTTTGAAGAGTTCTTTTGTATATTTTGGATTAATGGTAATTGATGCATCTGCGAAAAAAATGGTTTTTGCATCAATAGATTTCATTTCATCAATGACTTCTTTGATGGGCCGAGCTCGGAATTTTTTCCCCTCTACTCTGTTCATCGCGCACCACTCACAACCAACAGGACATCCTCTAGTTGCTTGAATTGCTTGAGAAAACGGTGTGAAAACTCCAATGTCATGACGAGCAGGTATGATCTCCTCAGCTTTAACCACGCGAGGGCTAGTATAGATTTTCTTCATTTTTCCTGCTTGAAAATCCTTTAATAATTGCGGCCAAGTTAACTCTGCTTCTCCCACAACAACACTATCTGCATGGTCTTTGACTTCATCAGGCATCAACGATGCATGATATCCTCCAAAGACCACGGGGACACCAAGTTCCTTGTATTTTTTCGCGATTTCATATCCTCTTTTAGCATTATAGGTCAATGCGGAAATCCCAACAAGATCATACTCAGATGAAAAAGGAACATCCTTATATCGTTCATCGATAAGCATCACTTGATGTTCTTGAGGGGTTAATGCAGCGATTTGCTGTAAGGTAGATGAAGGATATTGGAATTTAGAAAAAAAACTTCGTTTTGGATTGGAATGAGGCATTACCAATAAAATATTCATATTGTTTAATCCGCTCCTGAGATTCCTAATTTTTTTTGTATCATATTCATAAAAGATTTGGTCAATGGCTATTTTTCACGTTATACGATTCACCTGTTCTAAGATACTTAATGGAATGTTTCTAATAACTTCTTCTGTTTTACCTGGTAATATACTCAAATTCTATTTAATATTTTTTGACCCAGCCTCACTTCTTTTACCTCAATTAAAACAAAAAATGTGTTTTGCAAAAAAGATATTTCATAAATTTTCAAAGGTTTTTTTCAAGGACTTAGTCTACTATGCTCATAATTTAATGAATGGTATCAAATTCGGATTTGAAAAAAGACATCTTTTGATTCAATGACTGATACCAGTTCCTAGATGCTATTACTAAGTCAGGATTAATATGATAAACTAACGAGTTCCATCTTAAAAAAAGTTTACCGATAACATCCATTTTACCAAATTCTCTCATTATTTCATGATTATATCCTTTTAAATCTTGTTTTACAATATATTTTCCGGCAATGTCCCCACTAAGTAGAGCTCTATAAATTCCTTGGCCGTTCAGTGGAAGGGTACCAACCCCAGTATCTCCTACAAAAACTATATTTTTATATTTTAGTGGATATTGTATTCCTTCAGGGATGAGACCGCCGGTAGTGTAATCAACAGTTCCAGTGATATTATATTCTTTTTTAAATTCCTCAAGTTGTAATGACAATTTAACATTATTGTTGATAGAAAGACCGATTCCAATATTCATCTCCCTAGTTTCAGGATGCCGTGGAAACAACCAGTAATACCCTCCATTTTGATCAAAAATAATTTTAAGTGTATGGTCTTCATATGAAGAGCAATTTTTAATTGTCTGTTGGTAACCATATCCAAAATGTTGATTTGATAATCCAAGACTCTTTTTCACTATGCTTGGACATCCACTTGCATCGACGATAATGTCTCCCGGTAATGAAGTAAAATCAGTTATTTTATCATTTAATACGAATTCAATGCCCTTTTTTTCCGCTTTTTTGCCCATATCTGAGATGAATGCCGGTCGGTCCAGAATCCATGCGGTATCTGGCTTTCTTTCAAAAATAAAAGTTTTTTTCCCGGAAATTATCTTACCCTTATAAATTGGGGTGGCAATAGCCTCTTTTGGTGGTTTCCATTTTAAAGAAAAAGACTCAATGCTATGAGCTTCTCCGCATTTACGAGCATCTCTATTATATCCAATTTTTCCATGCTTCTCATGAACAATAACATCAACTGATGGATCATGTTCTTTGATAGATAATGCTGTTGCAAGTCCGCTTAACCCGCCTCCAATGATATCTACTTGCATATAGTAACCCCCAAGTGAATTGATCTACCATAAAAAGCAAATTCAAAGGATATATACTTTTCCTCATTTTTGCTTAAAAAATTATTTTTTTGTTACTATCTTAATCTTAAATTCGCCTTAAGTTTTTACATTTCCTTTTGTAAATGAACCATTTATACTTTTCATCAACAATGGAAAAGCAATAATCACGATAAGAGCAACTAAGAAAAGGTAAAATCCATAACTAAATCCCCATGACGCATGAAGATTGACATCCGTCATAGCATCAACAGCAGTATACTGAATGATACCTGATCCAACACTACTCCCCACACCAAGAAAGGTCAATTGGGAGATAATAAATAAAAAACCAATGAGAAATAATATTTGCAATGAAATACTGGTCATATATAACCCCCAACCTATCCTTGAATGTTTTCTGAAGATAAATTGAATAAATAACAAAACACAGAATGAACTGATCAAGAGAACTAATAACCCTTCTATGCCAAGAATTGCTTCACTTGGAAGTGTATAAAATTCACCGCTCACCATCTCTGAGGATCGTATAAAAGAAATCATTTGCGTTGGTAGAAAATGTAACTGT
>CAYPUK010000134.1:0-2489 GCA_964414035.1 uncultured Thermoplasmatales archaeon
ATAGACATCTTCTTGTATGAGTTTCTTTGCAGTTGCAGTAATTGGAACGTTTTCAACAGGTAAGTTTCCAAGGTTGCAGAAATCGTACATGATGTGAGCATCTTGTCCAGCAGTCATCCGACCACCATCAGGAATGATAACACCAGGATTATAACTATCTTCAATTTCTAAACTAGTAATAGCACAATCGATTTCATCTACAACTTTAAAATCAATTGGAATCTTTGTTAAGTTTGAACAGGTGTAAGCATATGCACGATAATCTCCAAAATCAAAGTCACACCAATTAAGCTCGACTCCATTATGATCAGTAACTTCATAATAGATGGTTTCACCCGCATCGATGCAAACTTCTTCTTGTGCAGCTGCTTGGAACACTTTTTGTTGTTCACTTTCAATGGAAATAACCTTGAAGTTATCTACGTATGCTCCTTCATATTGGAATTGCGTATCAGTATGCCAATCAAATCTGAATTGCATTTGATCCATTGGGACACTCCAGAACCATTCCAAATAAGAAACAGGCATTTCATACCAGACATGCCACCAGCCATCGCCAATTTCTTTGGCTTTAGGTGTATAATCACAGTATGGAATATATTCACCGACATATTGTAATGGTATAGAAGTATCAAAGAAGTAGTAACTACCTATGGTTTCTCCAAGAAGTTCATTACCACTTTGTCGGAAGAACATATTATCTGGAGGTATTGGAGGATCATGAAGTGGATCACCAAGCATTGCATCTCCCATAACTAACCAATCTGGATTATTCCAATCATATGGTGGACCATAGTAACCAGTTGAGTATTCAAATGACAAGAAATCGTAGATATAATGTTCATAGTATGGACCTGCAGCAGGGTCGCCTTCTCCTTCTACCCAAATGTCAAAGGATACGTTGAATGCATATTGATCAGTCATATCAAAGGTGCGAGTACATTGCAGAAAATCATCTTGTTTGCCTTTGTAGATATCATACATGGTTGATTTCATACTGTGATCGCCATCAGATGCACGAGCATCACTCCAGGAAAATGTATCATAGTATCCACCTTCAACAGCACAATCGCCATCAAGTTGGATCCAATTGTTGTAGATATCAAAGTTGTCCTCAAAAGAGGTTTCGTACATTACTACTTCTTTACCTTCATCAAGTGTGTAAATGTCGGCCATTGGAATGATACATTCTTGGGCATTCGTCGGATTGGTTAATTTCAAGATAATGCCATAGCAATCAGCTATTGGTATCTTATCTCCATTCGCAAGAATGAATGGATCTCCAACATCATTTCCTGCATTATCTTTTGGCACTAAGAGTACTTGATCAACGGTAACAGCGTCAGGTTGTTGAGATATCACATCGTCTACCATTCTTCGTACGGTATATTCTAATTCCGTTCTGTAATCAACAGCGTCTACCCCTTCTATTGAATCATCAGTTGCCATTACTGCCCCGGTTGGGACAATAAAAGCCAAGGCAATCAATAAGGAAAGGGCTACTTTCATTTTTCTTTTCAAAATTTTTGCCTCCTTTTTTATATTTGTAGTATTTGTATATTACAATAAACATATTTAAAAGTATCGTTATTTACAATTAGAATTATATATTAACACTTTGGTAACATAAAATAACTAATATACTTTTTATATCAAAAAATAAGAAACAAAATCTTTTTTCAAAATATCTATCATATAAAATGTTACTTATTTTCTACAAAAAAACTGAAAAATGAGTTTTTAATTTTATCTTATTCGATAAAATTTCATTTTATTTTATTACAATTTATTATATATAATATAAATAATAAATTATAGTAATGTATGTTTCTGTATGTTTTCTCCAGTATAATACCGCATATATGATATCCAAAATCCAAATGTGTGATAGTTAGTAAAATTGATAAAATTATATTAATCATGAAGATATTAATTTAAAATTGTACGTTATCCCCTTAAATTTTCTTTAGGTCATCAAAACGATTATTCACATTAGACTACATAATAATCGGATCTGATATATAAATCATTAAAACAGATCATTAAACTACAATTAGTCCTTCAATGTTATTTGAAATATGATAAATTAAAAGAAATTAAAAATATTGAGGAAATTTATAGATAAAATGACCTTAATTTAAAAATTTAAGATTAAATAATAATATTTAATGATTATTTTAAATCGGTCATTTTTAACTCTAAAGTCCCAAGTCATAGGTAATAGGATTCTTTTCTAACAATTTTTTACGTAAATTTATAGGAAAAAAAATTGAAAAAATGGATGATTTTATATACCCATAACATATTACTCATATGGGTAATATGAAAGATGGTTTTCCAGATTGGGTGATGAAACAGAAAAAGAAAGGAATCGCTATTGAAAAAAGAGGGAACAATTATTATGCTTCACGAGTAACTTCAGTCTGGAATCCAGAGAAGAAACGAGCACAGAAGAAAACTCTAGAGTACTTGGGAAAAGTTACTCCACA
>CAYPUK010000135.1:0-2376 GCA_964414035.1 uncultured Thermoplasmatales archaeon
TTTCCATAGCGAACAAGATTTGATACCTTTGCTTCGAAATGAATACTGGTCCAATCCATGAACACCATATCCAATCCAATACCAAACTCAGTTTTCATCGTGATGAGAAGATGATGAAGAATATGATGTCTGTTCTTTCCAATGATTCCTAATCCTCGGTACAATGCATCTTTTCCAAAAGGATCTAAGTGGAGTTCTTGGAGCAGAAAGGAATTGTTATTCATCCACTTATGGCATCGTATGGTGGAATGATCCTCAGTGAGCTTGTATGAAACCATGCCAGTTACGAGGCTGCTGAGTGAATGCCCGCAGTGCTTGAGGTCATCAAGCACTGGTGGAAGATTGAGTTCTTCAAAAGTTTGTTTAACGGTTTGGATAGTTCCAATCGGAAAGGTCTTATTCTGGTTGGGCGTTATGTGCTGTGGTGTCTTCAGCACGGTTTGTATTTTATCACCAATAAAACACAACCGCTGAAGGCACTTAATCTTTATTTAAGTGCGAAACTCAGGCTGGAATGCTAAAATTTTAAAAGATTACACAATCAAATATTAATAAATTTATTTTTCTCATATTCACCTAACCCCTCACACGTTTCCTGACGGCTATCAACCCTAGCCTAAAGCTACTACTAAAGCGAGGTGAAAGCTAGCTCTGAACCGTTTCAGGTAATCCAAAAAGATATCAGATTACTATCTAAAGAAAAGCTTGAAGAGGAACGGGAAACAATCCTTTAGGAATTTAAGGGTATTGGATAACCATATCTCTAGAAGAAATTATAATAGAAAATCTCCAGGAGGTCTTCGGCACTGTTGCCCATTATATCATCAGCCCAAGCTGTAAGAGTTCCCTTTCCAAAATGTGGCTCATCAACAGATAATTGACACGGAAAATTAGTACATTCGCCAATAAGATCACCATCAAGAAAGAGCCGTACAGAACGAATACCCGATGTTATATCAGATGCATTAACTATAATCCTAAATCCACCGATAAAAATAGTTTCATTGATTTCAATTGGTAATTTCTTTCCAAAACAATATAGTCCAGGTTTTGGCTTAGTTATATTCACTGTTGGCGGTTCTCCAGAATCAATACCAAACATAGGAAAAGTGTGTGGTGCTTCTTCATTACCCAATCCGTCTACTGCCCAATAAACCAGCTGATGATGACCACTAGATGAAATAATAAAATGTAACTCATCACAACCCTGAATTTTATATTCTTCACCAAAAAAATTGTCAATACAATGAATCGATTTTATACCCGCAATATCTTTTGACCTAATTCTTGAGTTAATTGGGGTAGGATACCAATAAATGTCGCATGGACATCCCGATATAGTTATAGATGATTTCGGTGGTGTCCCTCTAGTATCTCCTATAAGTTGAATATCCCATATCCTCCAGCACCCACTACCCTGCTCACTACCAACAGTGAAACGAATCCACAACGAATTACTCGTAATCGTAGTATAAACGTTTTTTCCTTTAGTCCACTCACCAGCGTAATCAGCAAGATTCAACCATGTTTCCCCATGATCTCGACTTGACTCTATACAACCTTCCGCCATTTCAGGAAGCAAATAAGTATGAGTAAAAAGCACACCTACAAGAGATGGGTTGACAATTCCAAATTTCAAAACATAACTCTCATGAATCTTACCAGAAAAATTAATGGATAACCATCCAGAATCTTCATCATACATCCATCCATCATCAGAAATTTCAGCGTAAAAAAGTTCTGTACTTGCAGGTATTTGCAAGCCAAGTAACAAAATACTCAAACCAACAATCATACATGTTTTCATAAAATTTCTCCTTCCAATTTATCCAGTATATCTTTAAAAAGATTTATTACAATACGAAACCATAGTTGACCATGACTCTGTTCTTGTCTTGCATTAATATCCACAGCATCAACTAATGGAAACCAATCAACATTCTCATCATCGACATAAATGATGTTATCATCTAAATCAGTTATTCCACTGCTTGTGGGAAGAATGAGAAGAATTGCAAATAGGGTAGCGAGGTTTTTCGTATAAATTCCCTCCAAAGAGATTATAGTCCTCAGATAATTTAAATGTATCTATAGTTATATAAATAAATCATGCTAACCATTAACACTATATACTACTAACCCCTACTTATATTATGCCTAAGAAAAAACTCACCCTCACTGTCGACGAAAACATAATCACTCAAGCCAAAAACCAAAACATCAACATCAGCAGCTTTCTAGAAATCCGACTTTCAGATTACCTCACTAATAAGAAAAACGGACGCGGCGGGATTCGAACCCGCGATCACTGGCTTAGAAGGCCAGTGCCATATCCAGACTAGGCCACGCGCCCAATATTATTCCTATTTTATAATG